>JBBSTS010000011.1:0-11492 GCA_038235675.1 Myxococcota bacterium
CTGTTGATAAACCGCCGGGTGCTGCGCCGCGAGACGCCGCTGCCTTCGCCGCTCAACCTGTTGAACGAGGAGGAGTCGGATAACGAGGCCAGCGAGGCGCCTGCCGCCGAGGGCGTCACCAGCGGCACCGAGCCGCGCCCCGAGCGCGGCGGCGGTGCGCGCCAGGCGAAGCTGGACGTGCTGCGCCTGGAGGCGGCGATGATGTCGCTGTCGGAGGCCAGCGAGGCCGAGGAAGAGGCTCCGATTAAAAACCTGGCAGCCCTCGCTGGCGTCGGCATCGTCGCTCGCCTGGTCAAGGTCATGCGGCTGGGCGAAGAGCGCGTCACCGCCCTGTTGCAGCTGCAGCGCCGTGCTCAGCCGCTCGAGCTCGTTTCCCAGGACCCCTGCCTGACCGTGCGGGTGAGCTACCCGGCAGAGCTGGTACGCAACGACGAAGAATATCAGGCCCTCTACCGCCAGGTGCGCCTGCAGCTGCAGGCGTTTTTCAACGCCCATCCTACCGTCTCCGACGACCTCAAGGCCGCGGCCTTGGCGATCGACGCCCCCAGCACGGTGGCCGACTTCGTCGCGCAGCACCTCTCGCGCGACACCGACGAGCGCCTGGCGCTGCTCGAGGAGCTCGACCTTACGACCCGCATGCGTCGGGCGCTGGAGGTGACCCTGCGCGAGCTCGACCTGCTCACGGTCGGCAATCGGATGAGCCAAGAGATCCGCGACAAGGTGGAAAAACACCAGCGCGACTTTTTGCTGCGCGAGCAGCTGCGCGCCATCCGCAGCGAGCTGGGCGAAGAAAAGGACCCGGCCGCCTTGGCCAGCGCCGAGCTGCGGGCCAAGCTGGACAAGGCCAAGCTGCCGCCGCATGCCCGCAAACGCGCCGACGAGGAGCTGGCGCGCCTGCAGCTGCTGCCGAGCGAGAGCCCCGAGCACAACGTGCTGCGCTCCTATGTCGAGTGGATCGCCTCTTTGCCGTGGAGCAAGCAGAGCGCCGACTTGCACGACGTGCCGCGGGCGCGGCGCATTCTCGACGCCGACCACCATGGCCTCGACGAGGTCAAGGAGCGGATCACCGAGTTCTTAGCGGTGCACCAGCTCAACCCCAACAAGACCGGCACCCTGCTGTGTTTTGCCGGACCGCCCGGGGTGGGAAAGACCAGCTTGGGCCAGAGCATTGCGCGGGCGATGGGGCGCAAGTTCTATCGCTTCAGCGTCGGTGGCATGCGCGACGAGGCCGAGATCAAGGGCCATCGGCGCACCTACGTCGGCGCCATGCCGGGAAAAATCATCCAGGCGCTGCGCCAGGCCGAAACCAACAACTTGGTGTTGATGCTCGACGAGTTGGACAAGATGGGCTCCGACTGGCGCGGCGATCCGGCCAGCGCCCTTTTGGAGGTGTTGGACCCGGCACAGAACAAGCACTTCGTCGACCACTACCTCGACCTCAGCTTTGACCTCAGCCGGGTGATCTTTATTGCCACGGTCAACATCTCCACCGAGATCCCCGCGGCGCTGCGCGATCGCCTCGAAGTTATCGACCTTTCCGGCTACATCCCCGAGGAGAAGCTGAGCATCGCCAGCCGCTACCTGCTGCCGCGCCAGCGCCGCGAACATGGGCTGAAGCCGGGCCAGCTGCAGGTGGGGGCGTCGACGCTGCGCAAGGTGGTCAGCGACTACACCCACGAGGCGGGGGTACGGGAGCTCGACCGCCAGCTGGGGCGCCTGTGCCGCAAACGCGCGGTGCAGGTCGTTGGCGGCGACGTCGGCACCCGGCGGCTGGTGCCCGCCGATCTGCGTGCCCTTTTGGGGCCGCCCAAGAATCAAGACGATTTCGTCAACCTGCGCGCCGCGCCGGGGGTGGCGCTGGGGCTGGCGTGGACGCCCTATGGCGGTGCCGTGCTGACCATCGAGGCGGCCCTGATCCCAGGCAAGGGGACGGTCAAGGTGACCGGGCAGCTGGGCGAGGTGATGAGCGAATCGGCCAATTTGGCGGTGAGCTACGTCAAAAACTGTGCCGACAAGCTGGGCATCGACTTCAGCTTCTTCAAGGAGCGCGAGCTGCACCTGCATTTTCCTGCCGGCGCAGTCAAAAAAGACGGGCCCTCGGCGGGGATCACCGTGACCACGGCGCTTATCTCTTTGCTGACCCAGAAGTCGGTGGCGCCGCATTTGGCGATGACCGGTGAGATCACCCTGCAGGGCAACGTCTTGCCGGTGGGAGGGATCCGCGAAAAGGTGGTGGCGGCGCGCGCCGAAGGCCTGCGCACCCTCATCGTGCCAGCTGCCAACCGTGCCGACATCGAGGAAATTCCCGCCTACGTCCGCAAGAAAATCAAATTTGTCTATGCGCGTCACTACGACGATGTCCTGGCAGCGGCCTTCGGCAGCGGCGCCGGCCGACGCCGGCCGCAGCGCACCGCGGTGCTGCGCTCGGTGGCTGCCCTGCGCGCCCAAAACCCCGACCCGGCGCAGCGGCGCTGAACCCGTGGCCCGAGCCCCGAAAGGATTCAACGACATGCTGCCGGCGGCCGACGGCAGCGGCGGCGATTTTCTCGACAGCCGCCTATGGGCGCAGATGTTGCGCACCTGCTCGGTGCAGCTGGAGGCCTGTGGCTATGCGCCGGTGTGGCTGCCGCTCGCCGAGGAAACCGCGCTGTTTTCTCGCGGCCTCGGCGACAGCAGCGACGTGGTGCAAAAAGAGATGTACACCTTCACCGACCGCGGCAACCGCTCGCTGACGTTGCGTCCAGAAGGCACCGCCGGTGCTGCGCGCGCCTTCGTCGAGCACCGCGTCGGGCAGAGGGCTACTGGGGTCCACCGGTGGTACTACGCCGGGCCGATGTTTCGCGCCGAGCGGCCGCAAAAAGGGCGTTACCGGCAGTTCTATCAGCTCGGCGCCGAGTGCTTCGGCGCTCCGGCGGGGCTGGCAGACGTCGACATGCTCTGCATGTTGCAGCAGCTTTGCGCCGCCTGGGGCCTGCGCGACGTGCAGATTGAGCTCAACAGCTTGGGCGACGCCGCCAGCCGCGCCGCCTACCGCGACGCGCTGCACGCCTTCGCGCGGCCGCGCCGGGCGCAGATGTGCGCCAATTGCCAGGCGCGGCTGGAGCACAACGTTTTGCGCCTGCTCGACTGCAAAAACGCCGCCTGCCGCGCGCAGCTTGCCGAAGCGCCGGAGATCGGTGCCTCGTGGACCCCGCCGGCGGCGGATGAGTTTGCGCGCGTCCAGGCGCTGCTGCAGCAGATGGAGGTGCCCTTCGTGCATCGGCCGCGCTTGGTGCGCGGCCTGGACTACTACACCGGCCTGATCTTCGAGTTCGTCGAGGCGCCTCAACGCGGCGACGAGGTGGGGCTGGGGGCGCAGAGCACCATCTTGGGCGGCGGCCGCTACGACCGCCTGGTGGAGGAGCTTGGCGGCCCGTCGACCCCGGCGGTGGGCTTCTCGGCCGGCCTCGAGCGCATCGCCCTCTTGCTGTGTGCGCAGCAGCAGCAGCAGCAGCAGCAGCAGGCGCAGGCGGCAAGCTGCGACCTGCTGTTGGTGCCGCTGGACGTCCCTTGTCAGCTCCAGGCGCTGCGTCTGGCGCAGCAGTTGCGTGCCGTGGGCTGCAAGGTCGAGGTGGACGTGATGGGCGTCAACGCCAACCTCAAGGCGCTGTTGCGCCGCGCCGACCGTCTGGGACATCGCTTCGCCCTGGTACTGGGCAGCGAGGAGCAGAAAAGCGGCCGTGGGCAGCTAAAAAACCTGCGCCAACGCCGCAGTGACGAAATTGTCCTGCGCCCCGAGGCACTGGCCACGGCCCTCGAAGCGCCCTGACGTGGCCGACCTCTGGGAGCGCAGCGACCTCGTGCTGAAGGCCGAGCCGGGCACCTGGCGGTGCATCGTGGCCGGCCAGACGCTCGGGCCCCTCTCCTTACAGAACCTCATCGACAAGCTGCTTATCGGTGCGCTCGACGAGCAATCGCTCGTCGCCCGCGACGACTCGGAATTTCTGCCGCTGGAGGAGGTGGCGGCGTTGGCGGCGCACGTGCCGGCAGCACGCGCCGCCCGCGGCGCGCGCTTGCAGCGCCGCAGCCGCCGCCAAAAGGCGACGCTCGTGGTGCTGGCACTGGGCCTGTTGGCCGGCGCCAGCGCCCTGGGCTGGCAGGCGCTGCAGCGCCGCGGCCGCCAACAGCTCGCCGAGCAGCGGGTGCAGGCGCACCAGATGGCGGTGCAACAGGAGGCCGACACCCTGCGCGTCGCAGCCGAGGCGGCGCAAAAAGCGGCGGCGACGCCGATGGAGCTGGTGCCATTGGTGAGCCTCGGCAGGCCGCAAGACGTGCGCCTGCCGGCGCCGACGCCCAAGCCCCCCGTCGCTGGCACCCATCGCCGCCGGAAACGACAGCGGCACAAGCGACCCCCCGCGGAGGTACAAAGCTGTCTGCTGACCCAGCAGATGGTCTTCTCCACCCTGCGCGGCGCCCTTGGCGCCATCAACCACTGCGTCGTCGCGGCCAAGCGCGGCCCCCAGCAATTCATGCTGCCGTCGCGCCTGGCGCTGTCCTTCGTCGTGCAGCCTGGCGGCCGCGTCGTCGACTTCGCGGTCGAAGATGCGCCGCTGCGACGCGGCCCCTTACGCGACTGCCTGGCGCAAGTCTTTACGCGCCTGCGCTTCCCCGTCACCCACGGGGCAGCCTGCCCGGTCACGTTGCCCCTTAAAGTCGGACCTTAGGATCGTCCGGCAGGTGCTCGTCGAGCACCGCCGCCAGGGACAGGCCAGCCAGGATGGAGATCCCAGCCCCGAGCGGCAGCCCGACGAGCAGGCTGCAGTCCGAAGCGCCGCAGCTCGCCAGCGCCAGGATCATCAGATCTGGGCCGGTGGCAAAAAAGAGCCCAGCGCCCAGGCCCAAGGCGAGGTGCTCGAGCTTGGCGTGCCCCTGTGAATGCGCGCCGCCACAGAGCATGCTGGTCACGGCCGTCGCTGCCGTGCAGCTGATGAGGGTCGTTGCAAGCACCCAGGGGACCACCTCGGGGGCGCCGAGGGCGTGCGGCAGGGGCGTCTGGGCGCGACGGGAAGGAGCGGGTTCCCCTATTTTCGCAGAGAGAGAACGTGCTGGGCCGCGCCTGGGGAGCGTTGCGGGAATTTGCGCAACCCTCGCCGGCACAAAAACATGCGGGAGGATCCTCACGGTTGGGAGCCGCGCGGCGAAAACAGCGGTGCGTCGGCGGAAAGCTTTGGGGCGGGTGGCAGCACGCGCTTCAGCATCCTTTGCAGCCGTTGTTGGCGAAAGCTGTAGTCGGCGTCGTCGGGCAGCGTCTCGCAGCGCTGCAAGAAAGCCCTGACGAGCTCGAGGCAGCCGGTCTCGTCGGAGCGCTTGTTTTCGAGCACCTGTTTCATCCAGCCCTCGAGGTGGCGATTTAGTAGGGCCCCGTCCTCGTTGCTCTTTTTCGTCGCGGAGGTAAGGACGATGGCCACCATCTCGGACGCATCGTGGTGTACGAGCTCATTGAGCTCGGCGCACACCCGCCTGTCGCCGAAATTGACCGCGGCTTCTTGGCGCAGCAAGAGCCTGAGGACCTGTGTCGGCCGCTTG
Source organism: Myxococcota bacterium (assembly GCA_038235675.1). GTDB lineage: Bacteria > Myxococcota > XYA12-FULL-58-9 > XYA12-FULL-58-9 > JBBSTS01 > JBBSTS01. Next base: position 5,566 of record JBBSTS010000011.1, read on the forward strand.
AGAAAGGTGGCGCGCTCCTCGTCGCCTGCGGCATCGCTGCCGAGCTCCTGCATCGCCAGGGCGGCTTCGTGCAACGCCCGTAGCATGGGCGAGCAGCCCTGGTCGGGGCGCTGCGGGGGGCGGCTGTGGACCTCAGAGAAATCGGCATCGGCATCCAGAAGTGCCTCGGTCGCATGGGGCAGGCGGTGGTCGATTGCCAAGTGCAAGAGCGAGGCGCCCTCGTCGCGGGTCTCGACCGAGGCGCCCCGGCCCCGTTGGATCAGGCAAGTGATGAGCGTGGCATCGTCGTTGCGCACGGCGACCACCAGCGCCCGCTCCAATTCTTTTCTGTCCAGGCCATTGCGCAACAGAAAAAGAACGGCCTGCTCTGCACGCGCCTGGGTCCAGCCTGAACAGACGACGAACGCATCCACGCCCGTCGCCAGATCCGCGCCGCGCGTCGCCAGCAACTCGGCGACGTCGAGTCGCCCCTTCGCCAGCGCGCACGCCAACGCGCTCCAGTGTGTCTGCGCCTGCTCGAAAAGCTCGAGCTCGCGGGGCAGGGAGGCGTCGATGCGCGCCGGCCGGTTGACGCGGGCGCCGGCCACCAGCAAGGCCTTGACCTGCCGCTGCGCCTGCTCCGAGCTGGGCACCAAGATGGCCTGATGTAGGGGCAGCAGGCCGGATTGTGTCGGGGTGTCGAGGGCCTTGCCATCCAAAAGTTCGGCGACAGCCTCCAACGTGTCGCTGCGCACCGCATCGCATAGGCGCTCTGCCTCCATCTGCAGCCGTGCCGTCTCACGGCTTTTGGGCCGCGCCTGCTCTGGATTATGCACCAGGACGGCGGGCTCGTCGAGCGCTTGCGCTGGGCCCTGCGGCGACGGTCCACTGCGCGCAGCATCGCGACGAGGCTCCCAAACCTCCGGTATGTGCGCATCCAGGTATCGCTTAAATCTACGAAAACATCTTTTGGCGGTCTGCCCTCCGCCAGCAGGCAGATAGGCGCCCAGCGTCGTCACGGTCTGTAGGGCACTTTCGATGATCATCGGCGCAGCCTCTCGTGCCAGGTTTCGGGCGTTTTGGTGGCCCGACTTTTATGGGACCTATCCACCGATGGCAAGCCGAGCGCATCGCCAGGCCATCGACAACCGGCCGCAAAACAGCGAGGCTCGCGCGCATGAGCAAAGACGCGGCTGCGGGCCATCCACGCACCCCCGACGGCCGTTACTTCGTCGTTCGCGGCCGCCTGTGGCGCTGCAGCAACCCTATTTTGCCGGCGGCGACGCGGCAGCGATGGGTCGACGCCCTGATGGCCGCGCGCCGGGAGGTGGCCGCCGCACACCGATCCCAGCGCGATGCCCAACCTGCGCGCCAGAGGGTTCAGCGCGCCAAAGAAGCCTTGGGCGAGCGCGGTGCCGTCTGGTGGAAGGATGGCGCCCCCGATTACAATCGCCACATGGCGCGCAACACGCCCTATAGTGACTGGTTCGACAGCTTAGTTTGAGACTTTAGGTTTTTGGCCAGCTCAAGGGAATCTTTTTCATACGTGTAGAGAAAGTGCCTTTTTAAGTCCCATATCGATATCGGCGGGAGGGTGCTGTTTCTAATCACTTCTACTTCAGGTATGGTATTGCTGTTCCTGCTTGCTTTTAAGTATGAAGGTGTGTCTGTGAAGTAATAAACAAGAAAAGCGAACCATAAATGCGCAACAAAAATAATTTCTAGTGGAAATGCGACTGTCGGCGCGAAAGAGCATGCGAAGAGCACAGCAATGGCTAGCGCGCAAGATATTTTTAAATCATTCCTTAGGGCCCGCTTTTGGTGCGCCTTGTACTGCGACCACTCGAGTTTCTCTAATTTCTCTGATTTTCGCAGTTCAAATGCGGCTTCTCGCCGCTGGCAGCAAAGTTTTTGCCACATCCACATGCTGTCGCGCAAAACGGCAGGAGAAAGGTTGCGCACCAGCTGCTTGGCGTATTTAGGTCCATATTGTGAGCTCCAAAACCCAAGCATCATGAGGACGGCCTGCGCGTCCGCCGACATTCGGCCAGTCCCCGTCGACCGCTTTATTGAGTACGAATCGAGGGCGAAATGCTCAACTTCTGGAGGCTGGATTGAGGGAGAGAAGTTTAGGCTTTTGAGTGTCGCCCGTCGATCTTCTGGGCTGCCGCCGATGAGTAGAGGCAATTTATCGCCACCTGTGTTGTCTGCCGCACGGACATTAAAATGCTGCCGAGGATACAAACAATCCAGGCGTCGGTTGGCGGCCCTCCTTCCATCGCGCCCCGTGCAGGCGAGTCGCGCCAAATCGCCGCAGGAAAAAGGCTTTGCGATGATGTCCTGCAATTCGTCGGGCAGGGCATTCCAGCCGGCTGCCATAGCCGAATGCGAAGCCTGCCGCGTGGATTCTATTTCATAGCCCATGCCGCCTGGTAGCGTCACGCGGCGTCCAAGTCAACTACGCGCCGCGCCACATCCGACGTCTGAAGCACTTGCGAACGAGGCCGACAGCAAAGTCACATGGACGTTCTTGGCACAGCCTTGAACTATTCGTGCGGTCCTTTTCATTGCCGCCAAAGCGTTGGCCAATTCAAACAATCAACGCGGTGGGTCAAATTGAATGACCAGCTCGTTGGCACCGCCGACCCAGCCGAGCTCGTGGCGGGCGGCATGTTCTTGCGCTGCGCGGCAGTGGGTCAGCGCCTCGACCTCCTCGCCCAAAGCCAGCAGCTCGGCCTCGGCCGCAAGGTTGTGCCCCTGCAGGGCCGAGAGCTCGCCGCGCAGGCGGTCGCGGCGCTTCCAGCCGTTGGCGTCGATGAGGGTGTGAACCACCAGCGCGATGCTTAGGGTCGCGGCGACGACGCCGAAAACGGCGGGGGCGACAAAAAAAATTTTGCGAGCTGAGCTTGCCATAGCCAAACTTTAAAAAGAGCGGCAAGCGAGCGCAAGTTTTCACTTCCGGCGCTGGCAGCTGCTGCAGCCTGAAGGCGCGCGGCGGCCGGCGAAACGGCGCCACAAGAAGAGGGCGGCGGCGACGATGGCCGCCAGGGTCGCTGTCTCGTCCCAACCCATCCTGGCCTCAGGCGTAGCCCAGGGCGCGGCCGCCCTGGTAAACGAGCAGGCTGGCCATGTAGGCCAGCGCGTTCATGTACAAGAGCTGGGCCAGCGGCCAAGTCCAGCTCTGCGTCTCGCGCCGCACCGTCGCCACGGTGCTGAGGCACTGCATCGCCAGGACGAAAAAGACCATCAGGCTCAGGCCCTTGAGCGGCGTCAGGCGGCGGGCGCCGGTCTGCGGGTCGCGCATCTGTTGCAGCTTGACCCCCAGCGATGCCGCGTCGCTGGGGTCCTGGGCGTCCAGGGCGTAGATCTGCCCGAGGGCGCTGACCAGCACCTCGCGGGCGGCAAAGGAGGCGACCAGGCCGATGCCGATGCGCCAATCGAATCCCAGCGGCCGCAGCGCCGGCTCCAGGGCGTGGCCCAGCGTCCCAGCGAGAGAATGGTCCAGGGCATAGGCGCGTGCCTGGCGCTGCACGGCCTGGCGGCAGGCCTGCGGGTCGCAGCGCTCTGCTGCCGGCAGCGCCGCCACCGCCTGCTGCTGCAGCGCCGGCGGCAGCGGCTGGCGTGGAAACGTCAGCGCCGCCCACAACAGGACCGACAGGGAGACGATAAGCGGCCCGCCGTAGCGCAAAAAATCGCCACAGTGGCGCAGCGCCTGGCGCAGGGCGGGCCGCAGGCGCGGCAGCTGCAGGCGCGGCAGCTCCAGCAGCATGCTCGGGGCGCTGCCGCGCAACACCCCGCGCTCGAGCAGCCAGGCGGTGCCCAGGGCGGCCACGAAGCCCAGGGCGTACATCGCCAGGATGATGAGACCTCCCCAGGAGATGCAGCCCCAAAGCGGCGGCTGGGAGGCAAAGACGGCGCTGATCACCAGGGTGTAGACCGGCAGACGCGCCGAGCAGCTCATCAGCGGCGCGATAAAGATGGTGCGCAGGCGATCGGCCGGCTGCGCCAGGGTACGGCAGGCCATCACCCCCGGCACGGCGCAGGCGAAGCTGCTGAGCAGGGGGACGAAGGCGCGCCCCTGTAGCCCCACGCGGCGCATCAGGCGGTCGGCGACGAAGGCGGCGCGGGCCATGTAGCCGGAGTCCTCCAAGAGCGCGATGGCCCAAAAAAGCAGGCCGATTTGCGGCACGAAGGAGAAGACGTTGGCCACCCCAGCCCCCACGCCGTCCACCCACAGCGAGCGGCTCAGGGCGCCGGGCAGCCAGGCGCCAGAGGCGCGAAACAGGCGCAGCGCCGTGCCCCCCACCGCCTCCATCAGCGGTGCCGCGACGCTGAAGGTGAGCTGGAAGAGCAAAAACATGATGCCCACGAAGGCCGCCGGTCCCCAGCGGGGATGGAGCAAGAAGCGGTCCAGGTCGCGGCCATCGGCCTGCGAGGCAGGGGCCGCCAGCGCCAGCAGACCGTCGATGTAAGCATAGCGTCGGGTAATGAGCCGCTGCACGAAGGTGCCGGGGCCCAGCTCGTCGGCCTCGCGGCGCAGGCTGCGCAGCAGGCTGGCGCTGCTTTCGCTCGCCCCCCAGCGGCGCAGGGCGGCGCCAGCGTGCAGCGGGTCGACGCACAGCAGCCACAGAGCCAGGCCAAAGTTGCGCTGCGGCGCTGGGAGGGCGCTCTGTAGGGCGCCGAGGGTCGCCTGCTCCTCGGTGGTGAGCCGCAGGTGGCGCAGGCGAGGGGCACGCGAGGCGGCGCCGACGGCGTGGCAAAAGGGACCCAGGGCAGCGATGAGCGCCTCGACCCCAGCGCCCGTGCGGGCGCACAGCGTCGCCACCTCCACCCCCAACGCTTGTTGCAACGCTACCAGCGACAAATTTTGCCCAGCCGCGGCGGCGCGGTCGGCCATGTTGAGGGCCAAAAATGTCGGCAGGCCCAGCTCCTGCACCTGCAGCAACAACGCCACCCCGCGTCCAAGCTGCGTCGCGTCGGCGACCACCACCACCGCATCCGGTGCGCCAGCCGGCGTCTGGCCGCACAGCTCCGCCAGGGTGATCTCCTCCTCGGGCGAGCGGGTCACCAGGCTGTTGACCCCGGGCAGGTCGAGCAACATCACTTCGAGGGTGCCGCCCAGGTGCACCGCAGCCTGATGGCGCTCGACGGTGACGCCCGGGTAGTTTCCCATCGGCGCGGCGCCGCCGCTGAGGCGATTGAAAAGGGTCGATTTGCCGCAGTTGGGCGGCCCGACCAGGGCGAGGCGCAGGCTCAAGGCGACAAAGGTTGAACGTCCTCGATGCGCACCTGCGCCGCGATGCCGGCGTGCACCATCAGCCGCGTGCCGCGCACGGTCAACACCAACGCGTCGCCAAAGCGGTGCAGGACGCGCACCGCCGTTCCCGGCAGCAGGCCGTGGTCCATCAGGCCACGGCACAAATCATCGGACAGCTCGGCCCCCAGGGCCTCGATCCGACGCGTCTGTCCCACCGGCAGGGTGGCCAGGCTGCCGGCGTCGGCCACCGGGCCAGCCTCGACGCACGGCGCCAAAGTCGCCCTTGTCGGTAAAAAGCGTGACAGAAGTCTCATCTTGAAACGATAATGATTCGCAACATCAGCGTCAACCTTTTGGCGCTGCCTTAGTCCTGCGGCGCAGGCGAGGAGCCCGGCGCCTCCTCTGCGCGCCAGCCGCCCCCCAAGGCTTGGAAGAGGCCGACGACGGCCTGTAGCTGGCGCCGCTTGGTCTCCACCAGGTCGATCTCTGCTTCGAGGAAATCGCGGCGGGTCATCAGGACCTCGACGTAGTCGGCACGGGCCGATTGGAACAGCAGCGTGGAGGTCTGCACTGCCTCGCTGAGGACCTCAACCTGTTGGCTGCGCAGCTGGGTGCTCTGCTGCAACTTGTCGACCATGGCCACCTGGTTGGCAACGTCGGTGAAGGCCTGCAGAACGGTTTTTTCGTAGTC
>JBBSTS010000012.1:0-11364 GCA_038235675.1 Myxococcota bacterium
CTCGGTGTCTGCCATGTAGCGCAGAATTTTGGCCTCGCCGTCGTTGAGGCCGCTGCGTCCGGCCTCGTCGAAGTCGAGGTCGTCAATCTTGACCGCCCCGGCCATGCGGACGAAGCGGTCGATGTCGAAGTTGGCCATCTCATCAGGGTACACGGGCCCCTGACGCCCCTCAAAATAAATCCCTGGGTCTGCGAAGCTGGGGCATACTCGTAAGTGGGGCAACCTTCAACTGAGCGGTGGTGCGATGGGCGAGTGCCAAAAATCTTTGTGGCGGGCGCAGCGCTTTACCTACGCGCTGGTGGGCCTGTGCGGTGCCAGCCTCTTCACCCTCGGCCTGCTGCTGGTGCGCGCCGGCGAAAGCGTCGGGGTGCTCAGCGCTGCTGCGCTGTGGGCGGAGCTGCTCAGTGAGACGGTCACCTACGGCTACGTCACCGTCGGCACCCTGCTGATGTCGGTCGGCGTCGGCTGGGTCGTCGGCCAGAAGGCCGAGCACCTCGAGGCGCTGAGCCTGACCTGCCCGCTCACCCACCTCCCCAATCGGCGCGCCTTTGGCCAGGCGATGACCCGCGAGCTGCTGCGTGCCAGGCGCTATCAGAGCGCCCTGGCGCTGATGGTGGTCGACGTCGACCGCTTCAAACAGATCAACGACGCCTACGGTCACCACGTCGGTGATGCGGCCCTGCGGCTGGTGGCAAAAAGCCTGCAGAGCAGCTGCCGCGCCACCGACCTGCCGGCACGCCTCGGCGGCGACGAGTTCGTCGTGCTGGCGCCGCTGACCACCGCCGCCGAGGCGCTGGGGCTGGCGACGCGGGTGCGGGAGAAGCTTGCCGCCTTGTGTCATGGGTCGCCGACCCTCGCCGCCCTTTCCGTTTCCATTGGCGTCGCCGACCTCGGCTGCGTCGTGGCGCCGCGCGCCAGCGCCGCCGGCGCCGGCCTGGCGGGCTACTGGGGCGACGCCCTGTTGGGCGCCGCCGATGCAGCGCTGTACGCCGCCAAAGAAGCGGGACGCGACTGCGCCCACCTGGCCCAGCCTCAAAGAGAGGGCGAGGGCGAGGGCGTGCTGCCCCCGCCGCAGCGGCTGGAGCCGACGTCGCCGCGGGCGATGGATTAGAGGAGGGCTTCTCACCTGCTTTAAGCGACTGCGGGTTGCTGCCGGCCACGATTTGGACTTACCAGGCGCTGAGGCGGCTGTCGGGCTTGACAATCGCCGCGTCGGGCCGTACACGCCAGGTCCAATCAACCGGCACCCTCGCCGTGTTGCGTTAACTTCGTCAGGGATCTTCACCACGATGAGCCATACCGAGAGCCAGTCCGCCGAAGCCGCCGTCGCCAGCCGTCGTTGGCTGCTGGTCGACGCCAAAGACCAAGTGGTCGGCCGCCTTGCCAGCCGCCTCATCGCCTACCTGCGTGGCAAGCACCGCCCCTGCCACACCGCGCACGTCGACGGTGGTGACTACATCATCGTCATCAACGCCGCCGAGGCGAAGTTCACCGGCACCAAGACGCGTAAAAAGATCTACCACCGCCACACCGGCTGGGTGGGGGGGATCCGCAGCCTCACCGCCGAGAAGGCTTTCGAGCGCGACCCCACCCTGCCTTTGCGCCACGCCCTGCACGGCATGATCCCCAAGGGCAACCTTGGCCGCCACATGGAAAAGAAGCTGAAGATCTACGCCGGCAGCGAGCACGGCCACAGCGCCCAGAAGCCGCAGGTCCTGACCTTCTCCGACACCGCGATGAGGAAATAAACGATGCCCAGCACCCAGAGCACCCCCGCGATCATCGGCACCGTCGGCCGCCGCAAGCGCGCCACCGCGCGCGTGCGTATGCAGCCCGGCAGCGGCAAGATCGTCGTCAACGGCCGTGACTTGGAGATCTACTTCTGCCGCGAGACCCTCAAGATGGTCATCGCCCAGCCGTTGGAGATGCTCGAGCAAGTCGGTAAGTTCGACATCCGCGTCAACGTCAAAGGCGGCGGCCTCTCCGGTCAGGCCGGCGCCATCCTCCATGGCATCTCGCGCGGCCTGGCGGTCTACAACACCGACTTTCGCCCGACCCTGAAAAAGGCCGGCTTTCTCACCCGCGACGACCGTGAAGTCGAGCGTAAGAAGCCCGGCCAGCCCAAGGCGCGCAAAAAGTTCCAGTTCTCGAAACGCTAAGAGAAAGCCCCCTGCAATCAGGGGGCTTTTTTTTGCCCAACGTCTTGGCCCGCGGCAATCAACCCTCGCCCTCTTACTCGAGGGTGATGCGGGCGATCGGCTGGATGTTCATGTCGGGCGACAGCTCCTGGTAGGAGAGCACCGCCAGGTGAGGGAACTCGAGCTCCACCAGCTTGCGGAAGTAGCGGCGGATCTCCATGGTCGTGAGGATGACGGGGTTCTGCGCCGTCGGCGGCAGGTTGCCCACCTCGCCGCGCACGGCACTGAGGATCTCCTGGGTGATTTCTGGCTCGAGGGCGAGGTAGGAGCCGCTCTGCGTGTGTTGGATGGAGCCGCGCACGGTCTCCTCGATCTGCGGGTCGAGCAGGTAGACGACCAGGGTGTTCCCGCCGCGGGTGTACTTGTGGGAGATGTAGCGTTTGAGGGCGTTGCGCACGTATTCGGTGAGCATGACCGTGTCGTTTTCCACCTGCCCCCACTCGGCCAGGGCCTGCAGGATCGAGCGCAGGTCGCGGATGCTGATCTCTTCTTCGACCAGGCGGCGCAGGATGTCGGTGAGCTGGAAGGGCGACACCGCCTTGGGCACCACCTCCTTGACCAGCGCCGGAAAGGCCTGCTCGAGCTGCTCGAGCATGTTCTGCACCTCTTGGATGCCGACGAACTCGGCCGAGTTTTTGCGCAGCACCGAGGAGAGATGCAGGACCATGTAGCCTGAGGCATCCCAGGTGGTGAGCCCGGCCTGCTCGGCGATGCTGGCGTATTCCTCGGGGATCCAGGCGCACTCCGAGCCATTGGCGGGGTTGACCGCCTCCTCGCCCTGAATGTTGAGCAGGGTGAGGCGGTCGACGGTGTCGTTGACCAGCACCTTGTCGAGCCCAACGTTGCCGGAGATCAGTGGGATCTCGTTGACCATAATGATGTAGGTGCCCGCCGCCAGATCGGTTTCGTTGCCGCGCACGCGGATGCCGGGGAACTTGACCCCCAGCTCGTAGAAGAGCCCGTCGCGCATCATCGGTACCATCTCGCCGAGGAACTTGTTGCCGCTGCCGGCGTCCTCGACCAGCGGGATGAGGTTGCCAGCAACCTCCAGGGCGATGGGGGTGACCACGGGCAGCATCTGCTGTGACTGGCCCTCTTGGCGGCGGGCGGCTTCGATCTGTTTTTGCCGCACCTCCTCGCCCTTGGCCTGGACCTGATTGGGCGCCGCGAAATCGCCGCCCTCCGGGTCGCTTTTGGCGCGCATCAGGGCATAGGCCATCGAGCCGATGCCGGCGGCCATGATGAGGAAGGGCACGGTTGGCAGCCCCGGCACCAGGCCAATGCCGCACAAGAGGCCGGCGGAGATGGCGAAGGCTTTGGGCTGTGCCAGCACCTGGGAGGCAATGTCTTGGCCGAGGTTGGAGTTTTCGTCCTCGCCGCCGACCCGGGTGACGATGAGGCCGGCGGTCATCGAGCCAAGCAGCGCCGGGATCTGCGATACCAGGCCGTCGCCGATGGTGAGGATGCCGTAGCGCTGGATGGCCTCGCTGGCGGTGAAGCCCATCATGGTCACGCCGATGATGATGCCGGCGATGATGTTGATGACGGTGATGATAAGGCCGGCAATGGCATCGCCCTTGACGAATTTCATCGCCCCGTCCATCGAGCCGAACAGCTGCGATTCGCGGTTGAGGTCGGCGCGGCGGCGGCGCGCCTCGTCCAAGTCGAAGGCGCCGGCACGTAAGTCGGCGTCGATGGACATCTGTTTGCCCGGCATGGCGTCGAGGGTGAAGCGGGCGGCAACCTCGGCGACGCGCTCGGCGCCCTTGGCGACCACCAGGAACTGGATCAGGGTGAGGATCAAAAAGATCACCGCGCCGACGACGAAGTTGCCGCGCACGACGAATTTGCCGAAGGCCTCGATGACGTGGCCCGCATCGGCGTTGAGCAAGATGAGGCGGGTACTCGAGACGTTGAGGGCCAGGCGGAATAGGGTGGTGACCAGGATGATGGTGGGGTAGGAGGCAAGCTTCAGGGCGTTGGCGATGTAGATGGAGATCATCAACATCGACACCGAGATGGAGATGTTCAGCACCAGCAGCAGGTCCAGCAGCATGGTGGGCAGCGGGATGATCATCATCCCCACGACCCCGACCACCAAGCCTGCCAGCAAGATGTCGGCATAGCGCTTGGAGAGGTCGGCGAAGCTTCCCGCCGATAGCGACCCGAGCAGTTTGTCCATGGATGTCCTGCGCCCCGCGGCGCCCAAGTGGTGCGGTCTGCCGGTGGCCACGTTGTCGCCTCGCCGGTCGCTTTAGGCTAACCTATATCATCAATGGGGCACGATGTGACGAGACCGGCGCACTTTTGCCCAACTGGGGGGGCGCCATGAAGGTACGTTACGCCGGCGGCACCCACGTGGGGCGCAAAAGGACCCACAACGAAGACAACTTCTTCGTCCTCGGCGAGCAAAACCTTTACGTCGTGGCCGACGGCATGGGCGGCCACGCGTCCGGCGAGGTCGCCTCGCAGATCGCGGTCGAGACGCTGGCGCAGTTCTACATCGACGGCGGCCGCGACCCGGAGATCACCTGGCCCTACCGCGCCGACGCAGGTCACTCGCCCGACAGCAACCGGCTGCTCAACGGCATCAAGCTCGCCAACCGTCAAATCTTTGACGCTGCCCGGCGCGACAGCCGCTACCAAGGCATGGGGACCACCCTGGTAAGCTTGGTGTGCGGCCCCAGCGGCGCCACCCTCGGCCACGTCGGTGACTCGCGCGCCTACTTGGTGCGTGACGCGAAGATTTCCCAGATCACCCAGGACCACTCGCTGCTCAACGACTACCTCAAGGTACACACACTGTCGCCGGAGGAGATCGCCAACTTCCCGCACAAAAACGTCATCGTCCGCGCCCTGGGCATGAAGGAGACGGTGGCGGTGGACGTCCAGCAGCTTGACCTGGTCCCCGGCGACCTCTGCTTGCTGTGCTCGGACGGACTGTCAGGAATGGTAAGCGACGCCACCATGCTCGACGTGCTGGCGGTGGGCGACGGCGACCTAGAAGACAAATGTCAGCGCCTCATCGCCGCCGCCAACGAGCGTGGCGGGCAGGACAACATCACCGTGGTTCTGGTCGAAGTTTTTTGAACCCTCGCAAATATGTCGGCATCAAAAGCGACATATTAAACAGGAGTTCAGCGTGAACGTGAAAAGCTATTCAGAATCCGACCGCTCGGTCGAGCAGTACGCCGCCGAGATCACCGCCTACCCCGTACTGACGCGCGAAGACGAAACCGCGCTCGCCACCGAGTACCAACGGACTCAATCTGACGCGCTCGCCCATCGGCTCATCGTCAGCAACCTGCGTTTCGTGGTCAAAGTGGCGCATGAGTACCGCGGCTACAACCTGAGGCTGCTCGACCTGGTGCAGGAGGGCAACATTGGCCTGATGATGGCGGTCAACAAATTTGACCCCACCAAGGGCTTTCGCCTGATCTCCTACGCGGTGTGGTGGATCCGTGCCTACATCCAGAATTACGTCATGCGCTCGTGGTCGCTGGTCAAGCTCGGCACCACCCAGGCGCAGCGCAAGCTGTTCTTTAAGCTGCGCTCCGAGCGTGAGCGGGTCGAGCGCATGTTGGGCACCCATGCCCCGGCGCCCAGCGACCTGATGGCCGAGCGCCTCGGCGTCAAGGAGCAGGACATCGTCGACATGGACCAGCGCCTCAGCAGCGGAGATTTTTCCTTGGACATGGAGCTGCACGCGGAGTCGCGTCAGTCGCACGTCGACGCGTTGGCCAACCCAGAGACGAAGCCGGATCAGGAGGCGCAGCTCGAAGTTGCCCAGCGCCGCCAGATCATGCGCCGCAAGGTTGCCGAGCAGCTGCGCCTGCTCAACGACAAGGAGCGCTACATCATCGAGAAGCGCTTGATGTGCGAGGAGCCGCAGACCCTGCATCAGATCGGCAATCACTTCCACATCTCGCGCGAGCGCGCGCGGCAGATAGAGGGCAACGTCCTGCGCAAGATGCGCGAGTCGCTGCGCGGCAGCGGGCTGGAGCCCGTGTCGATGGCGAGCTAGAAAATTTGTGCGGCGCGAGGCGCCGGCTGCAGGTTGGCCGGCGCCTCGTTGTAAAGAACCTCCAGCAGCGTCAGGCCCCAGGGCGGCGCCGTCATGCCGGCGGCCTCGCGGCGACCGCCGCGCAACAGGGCGGTCACTTGGGCCACTGAGCGCTTTTTCAGCCCCACCTCCACCAAGGTGCCGGTGAGGATGCGGCACATGTGGCGGCAGAAGGCGTTGGCCTCGTAGGTGACGTCGATGAAGTCGCCCAGCGGCGGCCGCCGCTGGACCGTCACGGTGACAGCGTGCATGTCGCGCCGTGCATGCTCTGCGTCACAGTGGGCGCTGCGAAAGGCGTTGAAGTCGTGGCTGCCGACCAAGGTCGCCGCCGCCGCCCGCAGCGGCTCCAGCTGCAGTGAGGCAGGCAGCCGCCAGGCGCGGCGGCGGTCCAGGGCCAATGGGTGCGGGCCACGGTAGAGGCGATAGCGGGAGATGTTGGCGCGCGCGTCGAAGCGGGCATGAAAGCCGGCCGGCATGCGGGCACTGTGGTGGACGCGGATGCTCGACGGCAGGTAACGGTTCAGGGCGGGGGCCAGGCGCCGCGCCTCCATCGACGAGGCGGTCACGAAGCTGACCACCTGGCCGTAGGCGTGCACTCCCGCATCGGTGCGGCCGGCGCAGTTGAGCCGCAGCGCCTCCTGCCTCTCGGGCACGAAGCGGCTTAGGGCGTCGGCGAGGGCCTGCTGCACCGACGCCTGGCCGTGCTGCGCCTGCCAGCCACAGTAGGGGGTGCCGTCGTACTCGACGATAAGGCGAACGGTCTGCGGCGGCGCCATGGCGCCCCTCTAATGGAATCCTACCGAAAGGCCAAGGGAGACCTGCTGCATGTCGCTCAGATCCAGGCGCGCCGCCGAGTTGAAGGGGCGGCCGGCGAAGGCCACCGCGTACTCGAGCGTCAGCAGGGTGTCGCGGCTGTTGCGGTCGTGGCCGTAGGGTTGGCGGCGCGGCACGAATTGGTCCAGGCCCAGCGCCAAAGCAAGGCTGCCCGAGGTGCCCAGGGCCACGCCCCGCGCCGGGCGCCGGGGGTCGCCGCCGACCTGCGCGCGGGTGCTGCCGACGCTGGCCCACCATAGCCGCGCGTCGACGCCGGCGCGGGCGATGAAAACGAGCGGAAAGTCGTAGAGGCGGCGCAGGGCATCGACGTGGTAGACGGCCCCGATCCCCAGTGGCAGCAGGGTAAATTTGGCGCGGTCGTTGCCGCGCTGCGACGTTAAGATGGTGGTGCTGGTGCAGCGGATGGCGGCGCCGGCGGCGTCGGTGCACAGGCGCGAGGGGGCGGCGTCGACGCCGTAACCCACCTGCAAGTAGGGCCCCAAGAGACCAAAGCCCCGCTGCAAGAAAGCGTCGACGCGCAGCTGGTAGAGCAGCGGCCGGGCAAAAAAAGCGCGGGTGTCAGAGACGGCATTGCGCACCGCCTGCACCTCTGCGGCGCCGCTGAGGCGCGGCCGCTGCAGGCCGAGGCTCACCCCCACCGCTGCCTTGGCATAATTTTGCTGTGGCACCGGCCGCGACGTGCCGCCCAAGGAGGCGAACTCGCTCGCCGCGGCGCCCGCCGGCAGACATAAAAGCGCCGCCGAGAAAAGCCAGGTGCCTGCGTTGCCGACCCTGTGGCGTCGCCGTCGCCGTCGTGAGGCCGCGGCCGCCAGCAATCCAAAGATCCCCGCAACTTGGCCCCCGGCGCCGGCGCCGCAGTAGCCAACCTCCAGCGGTACCGTCGGCGGCCAGGCGGTGAACAGGTCGCTCTCGTCGTGGGGCATGGCCACCACCGCGGCGCTGTAGGGGCTGGGATTGCCAACGAAGTCGACGGTCTGGGCGCAGAAACCTATCGGCGCGCCGTTGGCGCCCGCGACGTTGAAGGCGATGCGGCCGGACTGGTCGGCGGTGCCGAAGACCTGGCTGCGGCCGTTGGTCCAGCTGCTGCAGTCGACGCTGCTGCGCGCCAGGTCGTTGGCGTCGGCGGTGGTGCGCAGCACCACCTGATAGACGTCGACGTCTATTAGGTCGTATTGCACCGTGCCCTCGACACGGCCCACCTTCGACGTCGTCACCGGCACCCCCGGCGTCGGCGGCGGCACGGTGTCGACGGGAAATTCAAAGCCGGCGGCCAAGTCGGCCGTGGCGCTGCCCGCCGGGTTGTTGCTGGCGTTGTTGATGCTCGGGCTGCCGCCGGCGCTGATCCCGACGCACAGCTTGTAGCGGCTCAGCTGCACGCCCTCGGCGCAGACCTCCGGAAAGGCCCGCATCAGCTCCGACAGCCGCAGGGGCGCGCTTTGGAAGTCGTAGGGCAGGTTGACCGCCAGGGTGCCCCCCAAGAAGGCCGACGCGGTGGTCAGCGGGTTGAGCGCCCCCTGAGGGCTCCCCAAGCCCTGCCCCGGCAGCCCCCAAATACCGGTGCCGGTGGTGAGGTTGGCGTTGCCGGTGATCTGGATGGTGGGGGTGTAGCAGAGGCCAGGATAGTTTTGCAGCCAGGCGTAGGCACGCACGGTGCCCACCGTGCCGCTGACCGTGCCGCCGATGCCGCGCGAAAAAAGGATCTCCAGCGGCACGTCCCGTTGGGGCGCGCAGGCGGCGCGGTTGAAGGGGATACAGCCCGGGTCGCCATAGCGGCACAGCAGCGTGGCGCCGTCGGGCTGCTGCTGCGGGTGGACGACCTGCATCATCATGTTGGTGTCGAGCGGCCCGGCGACATTGTTGGTGATGGTCTGCGCCGCGCCCGTCGCTGGCCACAAGAGCAGCGCGCCGGCCACAAATTTACGCCCCCAGCGCGCAAGGGTGGTGCGGCAGTCGGTTAAACTTGGCTCAGTCATTTGTGTCTTGTAGTCGGGCTGGCCTTCGGCGAGCAAGCAAGGGCGCCACAAGCTCGGCGATCTGCACTGCGTTGGTCGCGGCCCCCTTGCGCAGGTTGTCGGCGACGCAAAAAAAGGCGGCAACGTGCGGCTCGCCGCCGCCGCGCAACCGGCCGACGTAGACCGAGTCGGTGCCCGCGGCAGTGCGGGCCGTGGCGAAAGCTTTGCCCCCGGCCTCGCCCAGCAGCGCCACCCCTGGCGCCACGGCCAACAGGCGGCGGGCAAGGGCCAGATCGAAGGGACGGGCAAAGCGTACGTGCACCGCCACCGAATGGCCCACCTCCACCGGCACCCGCACGCAGGTGGCCGCCACCTGCAGCTGCGGCGCCTCTAAGATCTGCTTGGTCTCGGCGACGATTTTTTGCTCCTCACCGCTGGCGGCGTGGGGATCCGTCAAGGGGCCGATCTGCGGCACGCAGTTGGCCGCCAGCCTCTCGCCGGACGCCGCATCGGCGGCGCCCGATGCCAGCCACTGCAGCCCCTCGCGGCCGGCACCCGAGGCGGCCTGGTAGGTGCACAGTACCACCTCGCAGGCGGCGAAGGCGCGGTGCAGAGGCGCCAGGGCCACCACCGTTTGGATGGTGGCACAGTTGGGGTTGGCGACGATGCCGCGCGCCGGCAAAGTCAAGAGCGCATGCGGGTTGACCTCGGGCACCACCAGCGGCACCTGCGCGGCGCCGCGAAAGCAGGCGCTGTTGTCGACCACGAGTGCGCCGGCGGCCGCGGCGATGGGGGCCCAGCGGGCGCTGACGGCGCTGCCAGCCGACATGAGCACCAAGTCGACGCCGGCGAAGCTGTCGGCGGCGAGCGCCGCGGTGCGCAGCTGCTGGTCGCCGTAAGCCACGCAAGATCCGGCGCCGCGCGGGCTGCACAGCGCCACCAGCCGCCGTGGCCGCCGCGGGCCCTGGGCCAAGATCTGACATATCGTGCGCCCCACCAGCCCGGTGGCGCCGACGACGGCAACGGTGAGCGTCTGCATGCGCCAGGTGTGCCCGAGCCTCGCCGATTTGACTACCCTGGCGTTAATTGCTTCCGGCCGTTAAACTCGCTGAGCCGCCTGCGCCAGGAGCCCTTGTGCCGCACGAATTTGAGCCGCGCCCCATCCCCAAGCCGCAACGTCGGCGTCGCCGTCTGCTGAACCTGGCCGCCGTTTTGGCCGCCAATGCCGCCGTCGTCGGGCTGTACACTTGGCTGGGCAGCTCGGCACCCGCACCGCGCCGCGTAGCGGCCATCGCCGCTCCTCAGGTCGCCAGCGCCAACCTGTGCCCGGCGCCGGTGCTCCCCGAAAGCGTTCTTGATGCGCCGCATCCCTCCTCTTTCGTGGCGCGGCCGCTGCTGGTGCGGCGCTCACAGCGGCTGCTGCCCAGCCAGGCGCAGACGCTGCTTGCGGGGCTGCCGCCGCGGCTGCTGTCGGCATCGGTGGGGCCACCGTTGCCACGCGACGACCGATTCGTGGGGCTGCCCTCGCCGCCGTCGCGGCGTACCGTGCGGCGGATCCTGCGGCCGCACCAGACCCCTGCCGCCGCCCTCGCCACCCTGCCGGTGGCCGGCGGTGAGGTCGCCGCCGCCCTGCGCAGCCTCTCCGACTGGATAGACTTCCGCAAAATGCGTGCCGGGGACCTGCTCACCGCCCAGCTTCAGGATGGCGGCGGCCTACAGGAGCTGGAGGTCGGCCGCGGCCCGATCGTCAAGGTGCGTACGCGCAAAGGCGCCGCCGGCTGGCACGCCGAGCGCGCCGAGGTGACCCTCGACACCGTCCTTGCCGAAGTTTCTGGCACGGTGCGCTCGAGCCTGTGGGACGCGCTCATCGGCGCTGGCGAGCAGGCTCACCTGGTCGCCACCCTGGTCGACATCTTCGCCTACGACATCGACTTCTACAACCAGGTGCGGCCGGCCGATTCGTTTTTCTTGTTGGTGGAAAAACGCTACGTCAACGGCCAGTTCGTCGAATACGGTGACGTCACGGCGGCAGAGTTCGTCATGGGCGGGCACCCGCACCGTGCTTTTTTGCACCACGGCGCGGACGGCCGCCAGGCCTACTTCGACGCGGCCGGCCGCTCGATGCGCAAGCAGCTGCTCAAAGCGCCACTTAAATACGCCCTGGTCACCAGCCGCTTCGGCACCCGCCGCCATCCCGTCCTCGGCTACACCCGCAGCCACAACGGCACCGACTACGGCGTGCCAGTGGGCACGCCAGTGTGGGCGGTGGGCGACGGCACCGTGGTGCGCGCCGGTTGGCACGGCGGCTACGGTCGCC
>JBBSTS010000013.1:0-11311 GCA_038235675.1 Myxococcota bacterium
ACCTGCTCGAGGACGGCGCGAGCGTTGGCGCCGCGCTGCGCTGCCATGTGGGTACGCGCCAGCGCCAGGCACTGGCGCTCCTGGGGCCGTGAGGCGCAGGGTGCGGCGCTCATGCGGCCGGCGTCTGCGTCGCTTTCGCCAGGTGCCCGAGCTCTTCGCGCGCCTGCCGGGCACGCGGGCTGCCGGGATGTTTCTGTACCAACAGGTCGAGGTGGATGCGCGCCGTCGACGCCTCCCCCAGCTCCGCGCGCGCCTTGCCCGCCAGCCACAGGGCCTCGGCATCGAGGCCGACCTCGGAGAAGTTTTGTAGGATCAGCTCTGCACGCCCCGCGGCGGCGGCATAGTGCTGGCGGCGAAAGTAAAAGCGCGCGACGTAGAGCTCATGGTCGGCAAGCTGACGGATGCTGGTGCGGCGGTGGCGGCGTGCCTGCGGCAGGCTGCCGGCCACCGCTGGCCTGGCGTGGCTCAAAAAAGCGTCGTAGGCGACGATCGCCTGGCGGGCGGCGTCCTGATCTTTTTCCGCCGGGGGCGGCAGGATCCCCCAGCTGCTTGGCAGCATCGAATGGTAGCACTCGGCCACCTGTAGGCGGGCGTAGTCCGCCTGGGCATGGCCGGGGTGGTACTTCAAAAAGCTGCGGTAGGCCTCGATGGCCTGCAGCGGCTGGGTGCGCAGACGGTGGGCGTCGGCCTGGCGCAGCTCCGCCAGGGCGGCGTAGCGGCAGTAGGGGTGGTGGGTGCGGATCGCCTCGAAAGCCTTGTCGGCTTCGGGGTACTGGCCGCTGTAGAGGTACTCGACCCCCTCTTCATAGAGGCCGGCGGGGGTGCGTCCTGCCACATCGCCGGCGTAGGCCGCGGAGCTGGAGAGCAAGAGTAGGGCGAGGCCAAAAATCGACTTCATGAGGGGGTTGTAGCCGATCTGCCCGTTTAGTGCGAGACGCACAGCGTCACTTGGTGGTGCGGCGATCTTTTTGTAGGTTCTCTACGAAGGAGGCCCGCACCATGCCCGCCGACATCCCCAGCCTCGAACTCGCTTTTACCCGCCAGGCCACCCTCGATACCTGTTTGCCGCTCTGTGCCGCCTACCTGGCCGCCAAGCGCTACATGGAGGCCCTGGTCGTCTGCAAAAAAGGCATGAAGCTGGCGCCGGCCGACGATCCTCGCGGTCGGCTGATGCTCTGCCAGATTTACATCGACCAGGGTAAGATGCCGCGCGCCGAGGCAGAGCTGCAGCGACTGCTCAAAGAATTTCCCGGGCTGGCCGAGGCCAAGCAGCTCATGCTCGACATGGCGGCGGCACAGCAGCCGCCGGCGCCGGCGCCCATCCCACCCCCGGTGGCTGCGACCCCCGAGGCGCCCGCGCCTGCCGCTGCAGCGCCCAAATCGTCGCCGGCCGCCGCGCTGCCAGAGGGCTTCTCGGCCACCCCTTCACCGCCGCCCGACACGGCGCTGCCGCTGGGCTTTTCTGCTGCGCCGCTGCCGTCGTCCGCATCGGCGGCCGCGGGCGAGCTGCTGGCCGGACAGGAACTTGGGTCGACTCAGCCTTCGCTCCCGCCCGGGGCGGCCTGGCAGGGCCTGCCGACGCCGCCGACCACGCTGCCGTCTCCCGCGGCCGACTCGGCGCCGCCCAGCGCCGTCGTGCAGCCTGAAGCGGCATCGCCCGCATCGCCCACATCGGCGGCGCCGCAGCCCGCCGACTCGCCGACGCCTGCCCCCGCGCCTGCCGTCGTCGCTGCGTCGCCCGATTTGGCCGCCCCAAAAACCGCTGTCGCCCCCACCGCCGACGCTGAGGTAGGCGCCCCGGCGGCAGACGCCGGCGCGTCGCTCTACCGCCCCTCGCACCTCGGCTTTCCTACCGGCTCCGCCAACCCCGTCAAGACCGCTGGGACCGGGCGTTTGACCCTGCTGGGGCTGGTGCCCCTACCGTTGGGCTCCTGGAAGGTTACCCTTGCCGCCGCCTTGGCGACCATCGTCGCCGCAAGCGCTTATTTGACCTGGATGCGCGCCAAATCCACCCATGACGACGCCATTGCCCAGTCGCTCGCGCACCTGCGCACCGATTTGGCCGTCGACACCTACGACGGCTATCAGCGCGCCCTCGAAGAGGGCGAGGCGGTGCTGCGGGTGGACGGCAAGCACGGCCTCACCCTCAGCGCAATGAGCTTTGCCCAGGCGGTGCTGGCCATCGACCACCATCAGCCCGGTGCCCTGGCCAAGGCGGAAGCCCTGGCGCAGGCGGCCCGCCAGGTGGGGGCGCCGCTGAGTGAGTACCAGGTGGCAGCCGATGCCCTGCTGCACTACGGCCGCGGTGAAATGGCCGCCGGCCTCGCGGCGGTGGGCGACGTCGTCGCCCGCGGCGCGCAACACCCCCTGGTTCTGGTCGAGGCACTGCGCCTGGCGAGGCAGCAAGATCCCCTGGGGGCAGCGGCGCAGCGCTACACCAAGCAGTTGCGTGAGGCCGCTGGCGCGTCGCGGCGTGGCCTGTGGTTTTTGGGCTGGACGGCGCTGCAGGCGCAGCGCCTCGACGAAGCACAGGCCGCCTTCACGGCCGCCGAGCACGACGCGCCGCCGCACCCGCTGGCGCAGCTTGGCGGGCTGTTGACCTCCTTGGCGCAGGGCGGCGGCTTGGCGGGGCAGAAAATCGATCTGCGCCGGGCGCTGCAGGCCATCCAAAATCTGCCCGAGACGGCATGTTCCGAGCGCGTGCGCAGCCTCAGCAGCCTGGTCAAAAGTGAGCTGCTGCGCTGGCAGGGGGAGCGTGCGGCCGCCGAGGTGGTCTATCGCCAGGCCGTCGAGCATGCTGGCGGCGACCTTCTGCTGCCGCTCTACCGTGGCCAGCTGGCACTGCGCAGCGGCAGTCCCGCCACTGCCGCCCGCTTCTTCACCGACGCCAGCACCGGCGCCCCCGAGGTCGCGGCCTATGCGCAGCTGCGCCTAGAGGCGCTGCTGCAGGCGCGGAACCTGCCGGCCGCCGAGGCCGCCCTCGAGCCGCTGGTGCGCGCCAAGCGTCTGTCGCCGGACGTACTGCAGCTGTTGCAGGGTGAGCTGGCGCTGGCGCGCGGCCAAGATGCACTGGGCGAGCAGCTGCTGGCGGGCATCGGTGCCAAAGCAGGCAAAGATCTCTTCGGCCAGGCGATGCTGGCGCAGGCGCAGCGGGCAGCGCAGCGCGGTGAGGCCGACGCCGTCGTCGCGCGCCTCGATCCGTTGTTGGCCAGCGCCACCGACCTCGACCCCCTGCTGCGCAGCCAGATCCAGTGCAGCCTCGGCCAGGCGTACTTGACGCAGGGCAAGGAGGCGGTGGCGACGCCGCAGCTGATGCAGGGGTCCCAGCTTGATCCGCTCAACCCCGCTTGTCGCCAGGGGCTGTGCCGCCTGGGCGGGGCCCGCAACGAGGCCTGCGCCGCCGGCAAGCAGCTGGCGCGCTACGGCCGCAGCGACTGAACCGAGAAATTCTTGCAGAACGCCTCGGCGAGGCCCTCCAGCTCGAGGGGGCTGGGTGCCGTGGCCTGGGTGCGGTTGTCGAACCACTCGATAAAAAATTCGCGCACCGCCTCGACCGTGTGCTGCGCAATGGGCGCAGGCGTCAGCGGGCGATGCAACGACACGCCTACGGGCGCCAGGTTACCGTCGAAGTCGGGCTTGGGGGCGGCGGCCGCCGGGGTGGCGTTGCCGACGTTGTCTTCGGGGACCTCCTCGGTGGCCTCGGGGAAGACCTCGCCGGCCCAGGGTGACTCGTTGGTGGGTGCCAGCGACTGTTGCGCCAGCCAGGCCTCGGTGAAAGGCTTCATCTTCTGGTCACGAAACTCGAACCAGCGTCGGCGCTCCTCGGGGAGGGTCAGCAGGATGTCCTTGAAGCGGCGAAAGGCGCCCTTGCCGTTGATCGCCGCTTCCATCCGCTCACAGGCGGGATTGTCGCCCAACAATTTGATGTATTCGGCGATCCATTGGTACTGAATGCGCGACGGCACCGCTTCGATGGGGACGTAGTGTTGCACGTCCGCCCGCACCGTCGCCAGCGTCGGATCGCCTGGAGGCAGCTTGAGGACGCGGCCATCCTCGAGCGACAAAAAGCAGCGCACCTCCGGCATATTCATTTGGAAAGCGCTGTATAAAGCGGCCCAATCGATGCTCAATTCGCGCACAAGTAAATCCTAAAAACGCGACTTAGCGCGTCGTTTAGCTTTTAAACGTGTCTTATGCAAATCCATTGCGAGACGCAACCGCCCTACCACGGCTTCTGAGGCCCCGTCTGCGGCGTTTGCGGCACGAGTGCCTTCAAAGACTCGAGCTGCCCGTCGATGCGGACGAGGGTCTCACGCGCCTCCTGGGCCCGCAGGCTGCCCAGCTCGATGCAGGTTTGCAGCTTGTGCTGCGCCTGCCGCAGGCCGTCACCCAAAGACGCAAGGATCTGCTGCGCCTGCACCAGGGCGACCTCCGCGCGCAGCTGCCGCAGCTGCTGGCGCTGCTCCTCGGAGAGGGCCGGCAGCATCTCCAGGCGCTCGACGTAGCGCACTGCCAGGCGCTGGGTGGCGACCACGGGGCTGAGCAGCCGTGGCTTGGCCCAGCCGTAAAGCAGGGTGAAAAGTGCCCGGTCCAGCTCCGTGCGATCGTCCAGCGGTTCGCTCGGCACCTCGGTGACGTCGGTGGGAAGTGGCAGGGGCGCATAGAGATCCGCCACGCCGACGCCGGCGGGCTGCTGATGGCGGCCGAACCCCAGCGGCAAGAACAGGCCCCGCTCGACCACCAGTTGGTGGTCGCTGCTGCGCAGGCGGTAGCGGCGGTGGTTGAGCTCCGACATTAGCCCGCCGATGACGGCGCACACCAACAGGGCGGCACAGCCAAACAGCAGGCGCCGAAAAAACCGCCGCATCAGACGCCGCCGGTAAAGGACGCGGCGTCGGCGTCGGCAGAAAAGAGGCCAATGTAAGGGAGGTTGCGACAGAAGCCCGACGCGTCCAGGCCGTAGCCGACCACGAAGCGATCGGCGATCTGAAAGCCGACGTAGTCGAGGGGAACCTTGACCTGGGCGTTGGCCGGCTTCTCCAGCAGGGTGCAGACCTTCAAGGAACGTGGCCGCCGGGTGGCAAAGTTGTTGAGCAGGTAGGCCATCGACAGGCCGCTGTCGACGATGTCTTCGACCAGCAGGACGTCGCGGTCGACGATGCTGTGTTGCAGGTCACGGGTGATCTGCACGATGCCGCTGGATTTGGTGGCGTCGCCATAGCTGGAGATGCCGATGAATTCGATCTGCACCGGCACGTCGATGTGGCGGATCAGGTCGGCCAAAAAGACGAAGCTGCCTTTGAGGACGCCGACCACGCAGATCGCCCGGCCGGCGTAGTCGGCGGTGATCTGCGCGCCCAGCGCGGCAATGCGCGCCTGCAGCGCGGCGGAGTCGATGAGGACTTCGATGGATCGTCGCCAGGCCGGCACACTCATGGTGGCCTCCATTAGCGGAAGGCGCCTTGCCCTGTCCAGGCGCACGCTGGCAGGCTGCCGCAGTGCCGCTCCTTTTTTTTCGCCACGCCGCCTTGCTCGGCGGCCTCGGCCTGACGGCGCTGCCCCCCCTTATCCACTGGCTGGGGCGCCGGGGACTGCCGACGCGCCCGTTTGCAGCGCTCCACCTGCTGCGCCGTGGGCCGCCAGCGTGGGCTTTGTCCGAGCGCTGGCGAAACGTGGCCGTCCTGGTGCTGCGGGCGCTGTGCCTCGCTGCGCTGGTCTTCGCGCTGGCGCGGCCGCAGGAGCCCACCGCCGCTGCCGTCGCCTTGCCCGCGGCCGTCGCACCGCAGCCGGCGCCATCGTTGCAGCTGCGCCTCGTCAGGCCACTGGCGCTGCGGCCGGGCGACGCGCCGCTGCAAAAAGAAGTCGTGCTGCAGGTACGCAACGACGGCAGCACGCTGCAGCAGGGCGCGTCCGTGCGCCTGTGGGTCGACGGTGAACTGCAACAGCGCGGTCGCTTCGACCTGCCGCCGGCGCAGCCCACCGACTATGCGTTCACCGTCGCCTTTGCCGCAGCCGGTCGCCGCCACCTGCGGGCCTGCGTGGCGCTGGGGGCGGCGCCAGGCGTCGAGCTCTGTCGCAGCGATGTGCTCGAGGTGGCTGGCCCCCTGCAGTTTCTGGCGGTGGCTGGCGCCGGCGACGGCCGCGGCGGCCGTGGCAGCGATGCGCCGCTGTATTTCGTCGAGCGGGCCATGCAGCAGGTGCCAGCCCGCGAGGCGCCGATGAGCGTGCGCATCGTGCCGGCGGCGAGCCTTACGCCCGAGGATTTTGCTGCCGTCGACGCCGTGCTTCTCGCCGGCGTCGCCGAGCTGCCCAGCGCAGCGCTTTTGGCCCTACGCCATTTCGTCGCCGCCGGCGGCGGCCTGCTGTTCAGCACCGGACCGCAGCTGCAGTTCGAACGTGCCAACGCCCACTACGGTGACCTGCTCGCCCATACCCTGCGCGACCAAGAAAATGCCTGTGCCGCGGGGGCGGGGTTGCCGCCGGTGGGCATCGAGGTGGTCGACGGGGCGCATCCTGCGTGGCAGGGGCTGGGCACCGACTGGGCCCGCTCCTTGCGCAGCGCCCGGGTATGCCGCTACTTCAACGTCGAGATGGGGAGCCATCGCGCCGCGCGTACCCTGCTGCGCTTCGACAACGGCGCACCCGCCCTGCTCGAGGCGTTGCCGCAGCCCAGCGCCCCGGCGGCCGGCCGGCGGTTGTTGCTTACTACCTCGCTGAGCCGGCAGGAGGGCGACCTACCGGTGCGCGCCGCCTTTGTGCCCCTGTTGCAGCGGCTGCTGCGCCACGCAGCGAGCCCGGTCACCCAAGAGCTGTCCGCGGCGTCGGCGAGCCCGGCGCAAGAAGCGCACGGCGCGGCAGCGACGCTGGCGCCTGAGGCGGTGGAAACGCCGCCGTGGTCGGCGTGGCTGCTGCTCTGCGTCGCCGGCCTGTGGCTGGCGGAATGCCTAGCTGTTGCGTACCTGCGGCGCGGCTGAATCCGGCGGATCGCCAAAGAAGGCGGCCCGTGTCGGGGTGGTTCCGTGGTTGGCAAGGCGATTTTTACGCTTGCGGCCCGCAGCTTTGGTTTTGAGGCGGACGCGGGTCATGTAAACTTTTGTTGGGGAAGCCATCCGCAACATTTCCTTCAGGTTGCGCCCTTCGTCAAGTCCCTATAACAACGCGACATGGCAGAACCACAACGGATCACCCCGCGCGAGCAAGACGCCTCACGTTGGTACCACGACGTCATAAGGCAGGCGGGCCTGGCGGAGGCGGCGGAGGTGGTACGCGGCTGTATGGTCATCAAGCCGCATGGGTTCGCCATCTGGGAGAAGATCCAGGCGGCGATGGACGCCCGTTTCAAGGCGACCGGACATCAAAATTTCTACCTGCCGCTGCTCATCCCGCAGAGCTTCATGGCGCGCGAGGCCGAGCACGTCGAGGGCTTTGCGCCCGAGCTGGCGGTGGTCACCCACGCCGGTGGCAAGCTCCTCGAGGAGCCCTATGTCATCCGTCCCACCTCCGAAACGCTGGTGGGTCACTTCTTCTCGCGCTGGATCGAGTCGCACCGCGACCTGCCGCTGCTGCTCAACCAGTGGGCCAACGTCATGCGTTGGGAGCTGCGCACGCGCCTATTTTTGCGCACCAGCGAGTTTCTTTGGCAGGAGGGGCACACCGCCCACGCCACCCACGCCGAGGCGCAAGAAGAGGTGCGCCGCATGCTCGAAGTTTACGCCGAAATCTGCGAGGAACACCTCGCCTTGCCGGTGGTGCGCGGCACCAAGTCGGCGACGGAGAAGTTTGCCGGCGCGGTGCAGAGCCTGTGCATCGAGGCGCTGCTGCCGGACGGCAAGGCCCTGCAGGTCGGCACCAGCCACGATTTGGGGCAGAACTTCGGCAAGGCTTTCGACGTCACCTTTCAGAACGCCAAAGGTGAGCAGGAGGTCGTCTGGCAGACCAGCTGGGGCACCTCCACCCGCCTGATCGGCGGGATGATCATGGCCCACTCCGACGACAGTGGCCTGGTGCTGCCGCCGCGGCTGGCGCCGGTGCAGGTGGTCATCGTCCCCATCTTTGGCCGCGGCGACGGCGCCGACGCGGTACGCGAGGCGGGCAGCGCGTTGCAGAAAGAGCTGCAGGCGGCCGGCATCGCCACCACCTTCGACGTGCGCGACTACAAGCCGGGCTACAAGTTTTTCGAGTGGGAGCAAAAAGGCGTGCCGCTGCGCATCGAGCTGGGGCCACGCGACCTGCAGGCGCAGCAGCTGATGGTCAAAGGCCGGCTGGCAAGCGCCAAACAAACGTGGCCGCGGACCGAGGCGGTCGCCCAGGTGCAGGCCTTTTTGACCCAGATGCAGGCCGACTTGCTGGCTGCGGCACATGCGCGCCAGGCGGCGATGACCGTCGAAGTGGACGACTTCGAAGCGTTCAAAGCCATCTTCGCCGGCGAGGGCAGCCGCTTCGTCATGGCCCACTGGGACGGCACGGCGCAGAGTGAGGCGGCGATCAAAGAGACAACCCGCGCCACCTTGCGCTGCATCCCCTTCGCGCGCGACGAGACGCCCGGTCGCTGCATCGTCAGCGGCCGCCCCAGCGCCGGTAGGGTGCTGTTCGCCAAGGCCTACTGAGCGGCGTTGGCGCTGCGCTCAAAGTAAAACCGCTGGATGTTCTGCGCCGCAGGCCCGTCCTCGTCGCAGCGCACCGACACCTCGGAGATCCGCGTCGCCGACGTCCGATGGTTGGCGCAGACGTGCAGCTCCGAGGTGCAGGGCACCATCAGCTTGAGAAAGTAGTCGCGCTCCAGGGCGCTTTGGACGGGCACCGGCAGGCTGCGCCGGCGGCCGAAGGCGTCGGCACGGGCGGCCCACACTGCCGAGAGGGTGGCACGGGCACGTGCCAGGCGAGGCCGAAGGCCGAAGCGCTCGACGAACAGATCCGCGTCGGCAAAGTCGGCCTGGCGCCCCGAGGCCAGCAGATCGCCGGCGACGGTGACGAAGCTCAGCAGTGCCTCGGCGCTTGGATCTTCGGCGCCCTGTCGCTGCCAGGCGACGAACAGGTACCAATAGGCGAGGGTGTGGCCGGCCTCGTTGAGCTCGCCGGAGGCCAGCGCCTGCTGCAGCAGGGCGATGCACTCGCCCTCTTCGTTGCGGGTGAGGGCGGCGAAGGCCTCAGCCAGCAGCTCGCCGGCCGGCAGTGGCACAGCGCTTTGCTGCAGCGGCGCAACGGCGGGGGCGGCGGCATAGGACTGCAGGGGCCAAAAGAATAACAAAGAAAACAAGCAGCCTAGGCCCATTTTTACCACCAACCGTTCGACGTAAAGCTTTACCCCGCAATCCTAAAAGCTGTGCCGCAGGGCGGTGAAACTCTTGGCGCATTCTTTGCTGTCGCGGCCGCTGCGGCTGTTGCAGGCCCCTGAGCGGCTTGCGTCTGCCCTCACGCTGTGCCAGGAAGTCGCCCGTTTGCGGTGATGTCCTTGAAAACTTATCTGCTGACCCTGCTGTCTTTTGCTGCCGTCGCCGACGGCGTGCCACCCGTCCCTGCGCGCGAGGTGGCCTGCTACATGTCCACGCCCGGTGGGGTGGTCATGGTGCGCGACGTTTGGTCGCGACGTCTGAGCCTGCCTGGTGGCCGCGTGGCGGCTGGCGCCAATCCAACGGCGGCGCTGAGCGGCGCGGTCCACGCAAAGACCGGCATGGAGGTCGTCGTGGGGTCCCAGCTTGCCGCCAGCGCCGATGGGCGGGCACTCTACGCCTGTTCGCCGCAGCGGCCGCTGCGCCAGCAGGGGCGGCAGCTGGACATGCCGGCGGCGGCGCGCAAGGTCTCCGAGGCGTTGCTCGAGGCCGATCCTGTGAACCTGCCGGTGCGCAAGTGGCGTGACCGGCAGGCGGCCGGCGGCTGGGCGGCGCTGTGTGCGCAGGCGGCGGCACAGCATCCGCCCTCGCCCACCCTCGCCGCCGATGGCGCGCCGAGCGCGGCGCCGCTGTTTTACCGCGAGCTCGCGGTCAACGCCTGGCTGCAGGTAAAGCTGAGCACGTGGGCCGATGCAATCTTGCGCCTGGGTTCACAGCTGGGCCACGTGCACACCCTCTTTGCCGTCGGCCTGCTGTTGTGGGTCTTGCGTGGCCGCGCTTTCGCCTGCGAGTTTTTCTTCGCCGTCATGCTGGCGTCGCTGGTCAACTGCTTCGTCAAAGACCTCTGCTGCCTGCCCCGCCCCTGCTACCTTCTCCCGAGCCTGGCCCGCGACGAGGCCTCCAATTTCGGCTTCCCCAGCGGTCACACCATGCTGTGTGCGACGATGGTCGGTACCCTGGCGCGCCGCAGTGGTCGCTACGCCCGCCAGGCTTGGGGCGCCGCGGCGTTGGCGGTGATCTTTTGCGGCACGGCACGGATCTATCTGGGGGTGCATTTTCTTCACGACGTGCTTGGGGCCACCTGTTTGGCGAGCCTGCTGCTCTTGGCGCATGCACGGCTGTGCCGACGTTTCGCCGACGGCTTCGTCGATCTGCACACCTGGGCACGCCTAGGGCTTGGGGCCACCCTGTCGGCCTGGGGGGTCTGCTTGGCGCCGGCCTCGCTGCTGTTTGCGGCCGCCTACTCGGGCCTGTGGCTGAGCCTGCGCCTGGGCGCCCAGGACGCCCGTGCGCCGCAGCCGCCCGCACGATGGGGCGCGCGGTTCGCCTTGGGCGCCGTCGCCCTGGGGGTGGGGGCGTTCATCTACCTCTGCCTCGACCACCTGGCCAGCGCCCTGCAGCCGCAGGACGGCAACGCCTGGGGCTGCGCTCTGACGTTGGGCCTGCGCTTTTGTGCCTATGGCGCGCTGCTGCCGTGGTTGTCTCTGGCGCTTCAGCGGCGCGCGACGCCGGCGCTCAACTTGCCGTAGAGGGCGCCTTTCGCATAGCCTTCCAGGCTGTGGAACCGCACGCACGGGATCTCCGTCAGCAGGTGGCCCCGTCCCCCGCCGGCAGCTTCATGCCCGCGCTGCCCGCCGACACCGAAGACACGCTGCGCCTCTTCGCCATCGCCGGGCGCACCGTCTGCGCGGCGCCGCAGACGCTCGACGAGGTGCACGCCCGCCTCCAGGCGCTCGCTGCCAGGCTCGTCGCCCCCGAGGCGGGCGCCGCCAGTGAATGTCTGCGTCTCTTTCGCCTCTTCGCACGCGTCGCGCAGGTCCCCAAGGAGCGCCTGCGCATCGAGGCGGCCAAGGCGCTCTGTCGCGACCTCGACGCCCTGGGCCAGCGGCTCGACCTGCCGCCGCTGCCCGACTGGGACGATTTGCCGCAGGGTATCGAGGCGGCCCAGCCCTTCGCGCTGGACGTCGCCGCACCGGCGCCGG
>JBBSTS010000014.1:0-11011 GCA_038235675.1 Myxococcota bacterium
CTCGAGCACCTGGCTTGCCACAACCACTGGCGCCGGCTCGACGGGTACGAACTCCTCGAACAACGCCTCCACCAGGGTCAGTCGTCTCGCCCGCAGATCGACGGCGAAGGTGCGTCGGCATTGCTCGATGAAGGTCTGGGCGCCGTCGACGGCCCAAACGTGGGTGCAGTGGCGCAAAAAATGGCGCGTCATCTCGCCGTCGGAGCACCCCAGCTCGAGCAGCGGCCGCTCGGCGATGATGTCGAGCATCGCGCGGCAGCGGTAGGCGGTCAGCCGCCGGTGCACCTTCTCCCAGCCGTGCATCAGGCCATCGCTGGCATTGTAGTAGGCGGCGACGCTTTCCAGCTCGGAGACGGAGGTGACCATGGCCACAAAGTTAACATGGCCCTGATGGGCTGCAGAAAAATCACGCGCCAGCACCCTTTTGGTACAAGATTTGCATCCACCTGCACATGGCCAAAATATGCTTGGTATCCAATGAGCTGCTCCACGGCGGCACCGACTCCGATGCTGCCCACCACGTCGAATACTTGGCGCAGCTTTGGTCTCAGGACCCGCGCCATGCGGTGACCTTGCTGTACGTCGGCCACTGCAGCGCGGACAGCGCCGAGACCCTGCGCGCCTACTACCAAAAGTTTGGCATCGGTTTTTTGACCATCGATGCGTTGCCGTTGCCAACCTACCCGCGGCCGGGAATGACCCAGGCACATGTCTACGCCGACACCCTGTACCAGGGTTTGGCGGGTGAAAAATTTGATTTCATCGCCTTCGGCGACCACCAGGGGCTGGCGATGGTCTGCCTGCAGGCAAAGCGCGTCGGTCTAGCTTTCCGGCGAACCACCCTGATGGTGTGCCTGCACGCTCCGGGTCACTGGCTGGCCGCCCACCCCGATAGGGGTTTGAGGATGTCCGCCGAAACGCTGCGTTACGGCTACATGGAGGCCTACTGTGCCGCACATGCCGATGTGCTCGTCAGCCCAACCGAGGGGCTATTTACTTGGCTCGAGGGGGAGGGCCAAACGCTGGCCCCCCGCCGGCAGGTGCTTCCCTACCTCGTCCCCGGAGGGTGGTTCGTGCCGCCATCGGCCACTCCCCCCGATGATGGCCACCTCGTTTTCTTCGGCGGCCTGCAGCCGTGCCACGGCCTGGTGCCGTTGCTGCAGGCGCTGCAACTCGGCGTTGGTCCGCCCGTCAGACGCCTCACCCTGTTGAGTGCCGACGACCTGGCCGCCGGGGTCCGCGCCGACGACGGTCTGCAGTGGGATCTGCAGGCGCTGTCCAACAGGGGGATACAGCTCGCCCAACGTCGCTACGCCCACCTCGGCGAGGCCATGGCTTTTTTGCGCCAAACGCGCGCCGTCGCCGTACTTCCCTACCTGCAGGGAAACGCTCCTTACGCGCTGCTTGCCTGCATCGCTCAGCAGCAACCGTTTTTGTGCAGCGACGTACCCGGCATGGCCGAGTGGGTGGCGCCAGACCATGCTCTGCCGATGGACTCGCCCGCCGCCCTGGCGCGGGCCCTCGGCGAGCGTCGCGAGCGCCTGGCGCAGCAGCAGAGGCCCTACCCGCAGATGGCCACGGCGCAAGCTTGGCGCCAGGCGCTGCAGCAGTGGCTGGCGCCTGCTGCCCCAGCGAGCGCCGCCGCCCCTGCTGCCCCGCCCCCCTTCGTCTCGGTCTGCATCCCCTACTACAACAAGGGCCGCTACCTCCCCGAGACCCTCGCGAGTTTGGCGACGAACGTCTACCCGAGCTTCGAAGTCGTGGTCATGGACGACGGCAGTACCGATGCAGACGACGTCGCGGTGTTGGCCGCGATGCAGAGCCAGTACGGCGCACGTGGCTGGCGCTTCTTGCACCAAGAGAACAAAGGGGCCGGCGAGGCGCGCAACGCTGCCGCTGCCGCCGCCCGCGGCGAGCTGCTGCTCTTTTTCGACGCCGACGACCTGGCCGCCGACGACATGATCGACTGCTTCGCCCGCGGCATGCAGCGCTCAGGCGCCGATTGCCTCACCTGCAACTACGCCGGCTTCATGAGTGACGCGCAGAAGCCCGGCACCGCCTTGCGGATCACTTACGGCTACGTGCCGCTGGGGGACGCCTGGAAGCTGGGGGTGACCGAGAACGTTTTTGGCGGCGCCAACCTGATCGTCAAAGCTTCGACGTATTGGGCCCTGGGGGGCTTTACCTCCGGTCATGACGGCTGCGAGGATTGGGAGTTCTTGGCCAACCTCACCCTGCAGGGCTACCGCCTCGAGGTGGTGCCAAAAAACTGCTTTTTCTACCGCCGCTCCGCCAACAGTTTGACGATGACCATGGACGGTCGTCGCAGCCTGCAGCGTGGTGTCCGACCCTACCTGCGCGACACCCCGGTGCGCTGGACCGCTCTGCTGCACGAGCTGTTTTTACCGATGTGGGAATTCCAAAAACGGCTCCCCAACCTGCAGCGCCAACTGGAACAGGCGCAGGCTCAGGCCTGCCGCTTAGAGGAGCAGAACAAGCAACTCAGCGCCCGACTGGCTGCGGAGCAGCCGCCGCTGGCCCCGAACACGCCGCCGCTGCCGTCACCGCGCGCCTTAGACTAAAGCGACGAGACGGCGCTGACCGGGCCCTGGCGCACCACCGCGCGGCGCATCGGGTTGACGTCGAAGCCCACCAGGTCGGCGAGGTGGCCCAGGCGCTGGAGGATCTCCCCCTGTCCCAGGGTGCGCAGGCGGTCGAGGCTGAAGTCTTCGACCACGAACGAGGCCATCACCGCCCCCAGTGCCACCGCCTGCCGCAGCGTCGGCGGGTCGGCGCGGCCCTGGGCTGCCAAATAGCCCATCATCGTCCCCGCGAAGGTGTCGCCCGCGCCGGTGGGATCGCGCAGGTTGAGCAGCGGCAGGGCAGGGATGGCGAAGGTGTCGGTGTCGCCGATGAGCATGGCGCCGGACTCGCCGCGTTTGATCACCACCAGGCGCGGTCCCATCTTGCGGATCACCGCGGCGGCACGCAGCAGGTTGTGCTCGCCGGAGAGCTCCCGCGCTTCGGTTTCGTTGACCAGCAGCAGGTCGACCCGCCGCAGGGTGGCGCGCAGCTGGGCGTTGCTGCGGCGGATCCAGTAGTTCATCGTGTCGCAGGCGACCAGCTGCGGCCGCTCGACCTGCTCGAGCACGCGCAGCTGCAGCTCCGGGTCGACGTTGCCGAGCACCACCCATTCGGCGCGGCGGTAGCTCGCCGGCAGGTGCGGCTCGAAGGACTTGAGGACGTTGAGCTGCGTCTCCAGCGTCTGCGCGTCGTTGGTGTCGCTGGGGTAGTGGCCGCGCCAACGGAAGGTCTTGCCGGGCAGCTGCTGCACCCCCGAGACGTCCACCTGCCGCCGCCGTAGAAACTCGAGGTGTTCGGCGGGAAAGTCTTCGCCGATGACGCTGCTGAGCTGTACTGGGCCAAAAAACGCCCCAGCCGCGGACAAGAAGCTGCCCGAGCCTCCCAGCGCGTCCTGACGCTCGCCGAAGGGCGTCGTCACCGAATCAAAGGCCAGGGTGCCAACCACGAGGATGCTCAAGGCAGATTTCCTTTTACCGACGAAGTGCGGCGTGTGGGCCGCCTTACACCAGAGAAGGGGCTGGGCTGCAAGCGTTTGTCGTCACTTCTATGGCCGCCTGCGGCGTGCGTCAGGGGTGTTGCCGGCGCGCCCGACGGCATATGGAGCGGCGATGCGATTTTTGTTTGCCGGCGACGTCGTCGGACGGCCGGGCCGCGACGCGGTACGGGCGCTGGTGCCCGAGCTGCGGCGGCAGCACCGCCTCGACGCGGTGGTGGTCAACTGCGAGAACGCCGCCGACGGCCGCGGGATCCTACCCGAGCAGGCCGAGCGCCTGTTGGCCGGCGGCGTCGACGTGCTCACCGGCGGCAACCACCTGCTGGCGCATCGCGCCATCCTTCCTTACCTGGACCGCCAGCCGCGCCTGGTGCGCTCGGCCAACGACGCCCGCGCCCCCGGCCAGGGGTCCTACGTGCTCAAACTCGGCAGCCGCCGCCTGGGGGTGATCCAGGTGGAGGGGCAGGTGTTCATGCGCAAATTGAGCTGCCCGTTCGCCGCCGTTGCGCGCGAGCTGGCGCGTCTGGGGCCCTGCACCGCGATCTTTCTCGACGTCCACGCCGAGGCCACCAGCGAGAAGCAGGCGCTGGCGCACCACTTTGCCGGCCGCCTCTCGGCGGTGATCGGCAGCCACACCCACGTGCAGACCGCCGACGAGCGCATCCTCGCCGGCCACACTGCTTACCTCTCGGACGCCGGCATGACCGGGCCCTACGACTCGATCATCGGCATGCCAGTGGACGACGCGCTGCAGCGCTTCTTGGCGCCGACGGCCACCCATCCAGAGCACGCGGTGGCCTCCGACGACGTGCGCCTGTGCGGTGCGATCGTCGAGGTTGACGACCGCACCGGCAAAGCCGAGCAGATCACCCGGCTCCAGGTCCCCTACCGCAAGGCCTACTTGGCGCGGCGGTAGTCGTGCAGGTCGATGGCCGCAAAGAAGTGGGCGATCTCGACCTGAGCGGTTTCTTTGCCGTCTGAGCCGTGCACTGCGTTGCGCTCGATGCTCTCGCCGAAGTCCTTGCGGATCGTCTGCGCCGCGGCATTTTTAGGGTCGGTGGCGCCCATCAGCTCGCGGTGCTTGCCGATGGCGTTGTCGCCCTCCAATACGCTGGCCAGCACCGGGCCGCTCACCATGTAGCTGCAGAGGTCGTTGAAGAAGGGCCGCTCGCGGTGGACGGCGTAGAAGGCCTCCGCCTGCGCGCGGCTCAGGCGCAGAAAACGCGCCGCCACCAGCTTGAGGCCGGCCTTCTCGTAGCGCGCCAAGATGGCGGCGGCGTGGCCGTTTTCGACGGCGTCGGGCTTAACGATGGACAAAGTTCGCTCGTGCATAAACTACTTCCTTTTTTCTGCTGATTTATTTCAGGTGTTTCGCCAGGGTCGAGCCCAGCTCGGCAGGGTTTTCGGTGACCGTCAGGCCCGCAGCCCGCAGGGCGCGGATCTTGCCCTCGGCGGTGTCGTCGCCGCCCGAGATGATGGCGCCGGCGTGGCCCATGCGTTTGCCTTTGGGGGCAGTCGCCCCGGCGATGAAGGCCACCACCGGTTTTTTGACGTGCTTCTGGATGTAGGCGCCCGCCTCCACCTCGGCGCTGCCGCCGATCTCGCCGATCAACACGATGGCGTGGGTGTTGGCGTCCGCGGCCAGCACCTCGAGACAGTCGACGAAGGAGGTGCCGTTGACCGGATCGCCGCCGATGCCGAAGCAGCGCGATTGGCCGATCCCCAAGTTGCTCAGCTGGTGGACCGCCTCGTAGGTCAGCGTTCCCGAGCGCGAGATCACCCCGACGTGGCCAGGACGGTGGATGTGGCCCGGCATAATGCCGATCTTGCTCTGGCCAGGGGTGATGAGCCCCGGGCAGTTGGGACCCAACAGGCGGGTGCGGCTGCCGCACAGGGCACGTTTGACCCGCACCATGTCGAGGATGGGGATCCCCTCGGTGATCGCCACCACCAGCGGCATCTCGGCGTCGATGGCCTCCAAGATGGCGTCGGCGGCGAAGGCCGGCGGCACGAAGATCACCGAGGCCTCGGCGCCGCTGTGGTGCATGGCGCCGGCGACGGTGTCGAAGATGGGGGCGACGTCGCAGAGCTTCTGCCCCGGGCGGCCCGGCGAGACGCCGGCGACCACCTGGGTGCCGTAGTCGAGCATCAGCTTAGCGTGGAAGGTGCCGTGCTTGCCGGTGCCCTGCACCAGAACGCGGGTCTTTTTTTCTAACAGTAGGCTCATGCTTCACCCCGCGCGGCGCGGACGACTTTTTGTGCTGCATCGAGCATGTTGTCGGCCGGCGTAATTTTTAGGCCGCTGTTGGCCAAGATCTTTTTTCCCTGCTCCACGTTGGTGCCCTCGAGGCGCACCACCAGGGGCACCGACAGACCAATCTCCTTGGCCGCCGCCACCACGCCTTCGCCGATGACGTCACACTTGGCGATGCCGCCGAAGATGTTGACCAAGATGGCTTTGACGTTCTGGTCCATCAGAATGATTTTGAAGGCCTGGGTCACCATGCTGGTGGTGGCGCCGCCGCCGACGTCCAAGAAATTGGCTGGGGTGCCGCCACACAGCTGGATGATGTCCATGGTGGCCATCGCCAAGCCGGCGCCGTTGACCATGCAGCCGATGCTGCCGTCGAGCGCGACGTAGGAGAGGTTGGCGTCGCGCGCCTGGCGCTCTTTGGCGTCCTCCTCGTCGACGTCGCGCAGGGCGGCCACCTGCGGCCGGCGAAACAGGGCGTTGTCGTCGAAGTTCAGCTTGGCGTCCAGGGCGATGACCTGCTTCTGGGTGGTCACCACCAGGGGGTTGATCTCCACCATGCTGGCGTCATGCTCGTAGGTGAAGTGGTACAGGCGGGTGAAGATCTGGCTTGCTTGTTTGGCCAAATCGCCACTGAGCTGCAGGGCATCGCACAGCCGGCGGCAGTGGAACGGCATGATGCCGGTGGCCGGGTCGATGGGCTGTTTGAAGATCTTCTCGGGGGTGGTGTCGGCCACCTCCTCGATGTCCATGCCGCCCGCGGTGCTGACGATGAAGCTCAGCCAGCCGCGCTGGCGGTCCAGGGTGATCGCGGCATAGAGCTCCTGGGCGATGCTGCTGGCCGCCTCGACCAGCACCCGCTTGACCACCTGGCCGTTGGGGCCAGTCTGGTGGGTGCGCAGGGCGTGGCCCAACAGGGCGTTGGCGTGTGCCCGGGCAGCGTCGGCGTCGCTGCAGACCTTCACCCCGTGGACGTCGGCGGCATCGGTCAGGCTGCCTTTGCCGCGCCCACCGGCGTGGATCTGCGCTTTGACGACGACTTTGCCGGCCGGCAGGGCCTTGGCAACTTCGTAGGCGGCGTCGCCGCTGGTGGCGACTTGCCCGGGCGGCGTGGCGATCCCAGCTGCGGCCAGCAGCTGTTTCGCCTCGAATTCATGTATGTTCACGGTGCTCTCGGGGGTTTTTTGTGAGGTTCTGGGGAGTGGTAACAATTTTGGG
Organism: Myxococcota bacterium; assembly: GCA_038235675.1. Classification (GTDB taxonomy): domain Bacteria; phylum Myxococcota; class XYA12-FULL-58-9; order XYA12-FULL-58-9; family JBBSTS01; genus JBBSTS01. The sequence continues at coordinate 7,047 of JBBSTS010000014.1, forward strand.
CGAAAATTGCCAACCCCCTGGCCGCTTGCCAGTCCAGTTTGGCTGGCATATGCAGGCCTCATGAGTTCGCCTACGGCCTTTCCCATGACCCCCGCCGGTCAAGCGCGGCTTCGCGATGAGCTGCATCGCCTCAAATCGGTGGAGCGCCCCAAGATCAGCCAGGAGATTGGCATCGCCCGCGAGCTGGGCGACCTTTCCGAGAATTTCGAGTACCACGCCGCCAAAGACAAGCAGGGCATGGTCGAGGCGCGGATCCGCATCCTCGAAGACCAGCTCTCGCGCGTCGAGATCATCGACCCCGCCAAGCTCTCCGGCGACCGCGTGGTGTTTGGCGCCATGGTAAAAATCGCCGATCTGGACGAGGACGACACGCGCGTCTACCAGATCGTTGGCGAGGCCGAGTCCAACCTGGAGCAAGGCACCATTTCGGTGGCCTCGCCATTGGCGCGCGCCCTGATCGGCCGCGAGGTGGGCGACGAAGTGCGCATTCCCGGCAAGGGCGGCAAACCGCGGATGGTGGAAATTGTCGACGTCAGCTTCCCCGGAGCCGCGTAGGGCCGGGCCCACGGCGGCCGAGGCGACGCTGCGCCTCGCCGCCCTCAGAGCGTTCGCGGCACCGCTGCAGTTTGCGGCACAGCAGAACTTTGCCCACGCTCAGCGGGTGGTGGACCTCGAAAAGACGCTGCGTCGCGCCCTGAAGAACTGTCTCCAGGCGGGCCCGGAGGCATCGGTGGCCGCCGCCGTCGCCGTCCTGCAGGCGGCGCTGGGGCCTGACGGTGCCCCCTTGACGCTGCCGCAGCTGCGGCGGCTGCACGCCCTCTACCTGCAGCTCGTCGGCCAGGCGCCCCCGGCGGGCCCCCCGCCGCCCCCGCCGGGCCGGGAAGGCGCGCTGCCGGCCACCGCCGCGCGCCCTGCCTCTGGCTCCGCCGCTGCTGCCTCGCCGGCCAAGGCGCCAAGACCCCCTCCCACCCAAGTAGCCCAACCCGAGGCGCGCGCCGCCGCCGCCGAGCTGCGGCCGCCGGAGGAGGTGCCCTTGAGCTCCCTGCGCGGCGTCGGTCCGCGGCTGCAGGCGGCGCTGGCGCGCCGAAACCTGCACAGCGTCGCCGACCTGCTGCGCTTTTTGCCGCGCCGCTATCAGGGGCAGGAAGCCTGCGACCACCTGGGCGACTTGGCCGACGGCGTTGCCGCCACCGTCGAGGCGGAGGTGGACCGCGTCGCCCAGCGCTTCGTGCGCGGCCGTCGCAGCCTCGAGGTGGTCTGCCGCGACCCCAGCGCGGCGCTGCATCTGGTTTGGTTTCGCGTCCCCGGCGGCAAGGCGTTCGTCGAGCAGTTCGTGCGCGGCGCCCAGCTGCGCGTCACCGGCACCGTCAAGCGCTACCGCGGCCGCCTGCAGATGGCCCATCCCACCGTGCAGGTGCTGGAAACCTTGGCTGTCGCGGCGACGCCGTCGGCTGCCTCGCCCGATCCCGATGCGGCCGCGCCGCACGTCGTGCCCCTCTACCTCGACGTCGAGGGCTTCCATCCCTTGAGCCTGCGCCGCCTGATCGCCCAGGTGCTGCCGCAGGCGGCGGGCCTGGTCGACCCGCTGCCGCCGCCGCTGCGCGCGCGGCGGCAGCTCTGCAGCCTCGCCGCCGCCCTGCAGGAGCTCCATCGGCCACCGCCGACCACCTCCCTCGACGCCCTGCAGACCTTCGCCACCGCCGGCCAGCGGCGCCTCATCTACGACGAGCTGCTCCTGCTGCAGCTGCGGGTGCTGCAGTCGCGCCAGCAGGCAAGCGCCGTCGCGGCCGCCGCCGTGCCGCTGCGCCAGCCGCTCTTGCAGACCGCCGCGGCGATGGTGCCCTTTACCCTCACCGGGGCGCAGCAGCGGGTGCTGGAGGACATCGACGCCGATCTGCGCCGCGCCCGGCCGATGCAGCGCCTGCTGCAGGGGGACGTCGGCTGCGGCAAGACGGCGGTGGCCCTGGCGGCGGCGGCGGCGGGGGGGCATGCCGGCCGCCAGACCAGCCTGCTGGCCCCCACCGAGCTGCTCGCCGAGCAGCACGCGCGCAGCGCCGCCGCCTACTTCTTGCCCCTGGGGCTGCGGGCCGAGCTGCTGACCGGCCACACTCCCGCCGCCGCCCGCCGGGTGCTCTTGGCGGCGTTGGCGGCCGGCGAGGTGCACCTGCTCATCGGCACCCACGCGGTGATCCAGCCAAGCGTGCAGATGAAGGCCCTGGCGCTGGGGATCGTCGACGAGCAGCACCGCTTTGGGGTGATGCAGCGGGCGCGGCTGCAAGAGATGGGCCGCGCCAGCCTCGGCGCCGCGCCACACATGCTGGTGATGACCGCCACCCCCATCCCCCGTACCCTGGCGCTGACCGTCTACGGCGACCTGGAGTCCTCGGTGATCGACGAGCTGCCGCGCGGCCGGCAGCCCATCCTCACCCGCCTGGTGCGCGACACCGACCGCGGCCGCCTCTACACCCGCCTGGTCGACGAGCTGCGCGACGGGCGGCAGGCCTACGTCGTCTTCCCTCTGGTGGAGGGCTCGGACAAGGAAGGGATGGCCGATCTGCGCGACGCCAGCAGCGCCGCCGAGGAGCTCGCCGCAGGGCCGCTCAAGAGCCTGCGCCTCGGCCTGTTGCATGGGCGCATGGGGGCCGACGCCAAAGATGCGGTCATGCGCGCCTTTGCTGCCCACGAGCTCGACGTGCTCGTCGCCACCACGGTCATCGAGGTGGGGATCGACGTCCCCAACGCCACCGTCATGGTGGTCGAGCACGCCGAGCGCTTCGGCCTCAGCCAGCTGCATCAGCTGCGCGGCCGGGTGGGCCGCGGCAGCGCCCAGAGCAGCTGCTACCTGTTGATGCAGCGGCCCGGCGAGGACGCCTGGCGCCGGCTGAGTATCATGGAACGCTCGACCGACGGCTTCGTCATTGCCGAGGCGGACCTGGAGATCCGCGGCCCCGGCGACTTCATCGGCACCCGCCAGGCGGGGCTGCCGGAGCTGTCGCTGGCCAACCTGGCGCGCGACCAGGCGATCTTGCAGCAGGCGCGGCAGGACGCAGGCGAGCTGCTGCAGGCCGATCCGCAGCTGCAGCGGCCGGAGTACCGCAGCTTGGCCGCCCGCCTGGCGGTCTGCAGCGCCCCCTTGGTGGACCTGGTACAGGTCGGTTGACGCCGCGGCACAGCGGGATAACCTAGAGCTGCGGGTGCCGGGTAGGTTGCTTGCAGGACCAATTTGCTGGAGCCCCCTATGGTACAAAATTACATCATCGACCAAGCCCAGGAGCGCGCCCGTAAGGTGCGGCGGGAGCAGGCACGTCCGCGCCTGGAGATGCCCCGCCACAATCCTGATGAGCAGCCTCAGCAGCCTTCTGAGCAGGAGTCCTCCGAGGACGGTGAGTCCACGCCTTCGCCGCGCGGCGTGTTCATCATCGATTACTGATCCCCATCACCTAAACGACCGCACCGCGCCGCTCGGTCCCGCTACCGGATAGCTTTGCGCGAGCTGGCGAACCAGGTGCTGTGGCCCAGGCGCTGCCTGGACGGCATCAGCTCGAGTCAGGGCCGTCCCCTTTCCTTCTATCTTAACGGGCGAGGATGTTCAGTTTTTGTAAACGACTTTTCTGTGCAACAAGAAGGCGATTGAGATAGACCCAAAAATCTTTTTCTGGTCCCCCTTCATGATTGTAGAATATCTCGTCGGAAATAATGACTAAGCATCGGTCCAAGGCTGTGACGGATGCTGCTGTGATTGCGCGGCAGAGCCGAACGCTATCATCTTTGTCGAAATGTAACTATTCAGGTCCAACATCAGGGGTGCAGAAAAACGCGTGGTCTGATCGGTAGACGAAGCTTTACGTCACAGGGGCCAGTAAACAATTCGTCTTGGCACGCAGTGCTGGTTGCGGGCTCTCAGTTACCGACAAATTTTTACTGGCCCCTGTGACACGAATTCCCTATCACAGTCACCCAGGAGA
>JBBSTS010000015.1:0-10589 GCA_038235675.1 Myxococcota bacterium
CTCAGACAACCTGCTGCCCATCCTCTTCGCCCCCAAAGGGGCCAACGTCCAGGAGCAGGGCGAGCGGATCTGCGCCTGTTTGCGGGCGGCCGGCATCGCCCTCGAGGTCGTCGCCTTGGCGCGCCACGATCGGGGCTTCGCCTACCTCATCGGCGCACGCGCCTTCGAGCCGCAGTTGCCGCAAGTCTGGCTAGATCACACCACCCTGCAGCCCCTCCGCATCGTCCTCCCCGGCGGCGCGGCCCCCTGGATGGCGGCAGCGGGCGACGGCGAAGGTGCGCCTGCATCGACGCCAGCCGCCGCAGCCGCAGCGCAGGCGCCCGAAGCCGATGGCTACCCCGGCGGCGGCGAGCCCACCCTCAATGGCGCGCCCGGCGCGCCAGTGGTGGACCCACACCGCTATGAGCTGCGCCTGCTGGGATACGGTGAGGGGCCGGCCGGCCACGCCTTCCCGAAATTCTTCGAGGAGTACCTCGGCGGCAGCCTGGTGCGCCGCGCCGAAGTGGTGCAGGCCCGCTTCAATTCGCGCCTGCCGGAGACGTTGTTCGAGTGGAGCCTAAGGTCCCGCTGAGCACCGACGTCGTGCCCCCCGACGCCGGCGCCTGGCGCGCCGAGGTGTTGGTGGCGGCGCCAGTGGGGGTGCTGGACTACGGCGTTGCCGCCCCTTTGGCCGTCGGCCTTGCCGCCGGCATGGGCGTGGTGGTGCCGCTGGGAAAGCGCCAGGTCGTCGGTTACGTCCTCGCCCTGCACCCGCCTGACGCCGCCGCTGTGCCGTCTGAACGGCCGCTGCGCGAGGTCGCGGAGCACGACCCCGCCGACGGCCAGCTGCCGCTGCCGCTGCTGCAGCTGCTCACCTTTGCGGCGCGCTACTACCGGGTGACGCCGGGAGAAATGCTCATCGCGGCGCTGCCGCGCGCCGCGCGCGACAGCGCCCAACGCTACTTTGCGACGGTGCAGCAGACGGCGGCGCCGGCCGAGCCACCGCCAAAGGCCGCGCCGGCCGCGGCCCTGCAGCTGGCCCAGGAGCAGCCGCGCGGCTTCACCGTCGTGGCCCTCGAGCGCCGGCTGGGCTGTCGGCGCGCCACCGCCCTGCGCCACCTGCGCCACCTCTGCGACCAGGGGCTGCTCACCCGGCAACTGCCGCGCCGCGCCCGCAAGCAACGGGTGAGCTTCGCGCGGCAACCGCCGACGGCGGCGGACGCCGAGGCCCTCGGCCCACGGCAGCAAAAGGCCGCCGCGGTGCTGGCACTGCTGCCGGTCGACGGCACCCCGATGCCACTCGGCGAGCTGTTGGCAGAGGCGCCGCAGGCGCGCCGACAGCTTGCGACGCTGCAGAAGCACGGCCTGGTGTGCCGGCGGGTCGTGGAGGTGGCGCAAGATCCGTTCCCCGAGGCCGCCGCCCTCGCCCGCGAGGCGCCGCCGCCGCCGACGCTGACGCCCGATCAGGCCGCCGCGTTAAAAGTACTGGAGGCGGCCGTTCACGCCGGGACGTTTGCCGCCCACCTGCTGCATGGCATCACCGGCAGCGGCAAGACCGAGGTCTACCTGCACGCCATCGCCGCCACCTTGGCGGCCGGCCGCAGCGCCCTGGTGTTGGTTCCCGAGATCGCCCTGACGCCGCAGCTCGGCGCCGCCTTTCGCGGCCGCTTCGGCACCCGCGTGGCAACCTTCCATTCCGGCCTCACCGACGCCCAGCGGCGCGACGAGTACGATCGCGTTCAGCGCGGCGAGGCACGCATCGGTCTGGGGGCGCGCAGCGCCCTGTTTTTACCCCTTGCCGACGTCGGCATGATCATCGTCGACGAGGAGCACGAAGGCTCCTTCAAGCAGGATGAGTCGCCACGCTACCACGCCCGCGACCTGGCAGTTCGGCGCGCCCAGCTGCACGGTGCCGTGGTGGTGCTGGGCTCGGCGACGCCGGCGCTGGAGAGCCACCAAAACGCCCAGACGGGTCGTTACGTCGCCCTGCACCTGCCGCGGCGGGTGGCCAATCGGCCGCTGCCGGAGGTCCAGGCGATCGATCTGCGGCAGTCGCCGCGTGGCGCCGACGGCGTCTTCTCGGCCCCCCTTTTGGCGGCCATGCAGCGCTGCATTGCCGCCGGCGAGCAGGCCCTCCGCGTTATCAACCGCCGCGGCTTCGCCCCTTACGTCTTTTGCCGCGACTGCGGCCACAGCTATCGCTGCGAGGCCTGCGACGTCGCTTTGACCCTGCACCGTGGCCGCCAGGTGCTCTGCTGTCACTACTGTGGCGCCCAGCGCCCGGCGCCAGAGTGTTGCGAGGCCTGCGACAGCCACCGCGTCGGCACCCAGGGGCTGGGCACCGAACAGGTGCAGGAGGCAGTGCGGCTACACTTTCCCGGCCTGCCAGCCCTGCGGCTCGACCGCGACGTGGTGCGCAACAAGAAACAGCTCGAGGGGCTGCTGGGCACCTTTCGCCGCCGCGAAGCGCAGATCCTCATCGGCACCCAGATGGTCGCCAAAGGCCACGACTTCCCTGCGGTGACCCTGGTGGGGGTGTTGGCGGCGGACGCCAGCCTTAACTTTCCCGACTTTCGCGCCGCCGAGCGCACCTTTGCGCTGATCACCCAGGTCGCCGGTCGCGCCGGCCGCGGCGAGCGGCCCGGCAGGGTGCTGGCGCAGGCCTACGAGACCGACCACTACGCCCTGCGCGCCGCCATGCAGCACGATTACAGCGCCTTCGCCGAGCAGGAGCTGCAACACCGCCGCGAGCTGCTTTACCCCCCTTTCGCCCACCTCGCCCTTTTGCGGGTCAACGGGCCGCACGAGCAACATGCCGCCGCCGCCGCCGAGGCGTGGGGGGCGGCGCTGCGCGCCGGCGGCGCCAAAGCGGGCCTGTCCACCCTCGTGTTGGGGCCGGCGCCGGCCCCCCTGGCACGCCTGCGCGAGCGTTTTCGCTTCACCCTCTTGCTCAAGGCCACCAGCCGTCGCGACCTACACCACAGCCTCAGCCTCTGCCCCCCGACGCCGAGCGCCGGCATCGAGATGGTGGTCGACGTCGACCCCTGCCACATGCTCTGAGTTGGCTTTTCGCCGGCGGGGCTGGCAACGCCCTTTTGCCTCGGCGTACCCTCGCTGGGATGGGACCCACACTCGTCGTCGTCGACACCGAAGATCAGCACCTCGGCCACGTCCGCCAAGCCCTAAGCGCGGAGGGCTACAGCCTTTTGGAGGCGGGCGACAAAGGGGCGATGCTCGCTGCCTTGGAGTCTGCGGACTGTCAGCTGGTGCTCGTCAACCTCGCCGTCCCCAACCTGGAAGCCCTCTGCGAAGGTCTGCGCAACAGCCCCCTAGGGGCTTTGGTGCCGATGATCTTCATGGGCTGCGGCGACCCGCAGGCACACCGCATCCGCTCGCCCGCCGAGGCGCTCGGCGCCGGCGGCGACTATTACTTTGCCGCCCCCTTCGACATGCGGCGGGTGATCGCCAAGGTGCGCACCTACAGTGGCCTGGGTCGCCAGGAGGACGGTGCGGGGGTGGAGCTGGGCGATTTGGACAAGCCCAGCCGCGCGCGCCCCCACGCCGCCCAGCCGGAGCCGCTTGCCGGCGCCTCCGACGCGCTGTTGGCGCAGATCTGCGACCGCGAGGCCGAGATGGCGCAGATGCTGCGTGATGGTCCGGCGCCAAGCCAACAGCTGCCGGGAATGACGCCGGGGCGCAGGACCGCCGCCGTGCTGTCCACCGGCGACGCAGCGCAAGACGATCAGGCGCACGCCAGCGCCGCGGCTCGGGCGCTTGGCGCGCCGACGACGGCGCCCGCCGCCGAGGCGGCGGCGCGCGCGCCCAAGGGGCGCGGTCCAGAGGCCCCCGAGCGCGCCGTCAGCATCACCTATCGGCCGCTGGCGCCGGCCAGCGGCACCCTCAAGCAGGACTACGACCTCGCCCGCCTGTTCTGCGACGCATCCCGTCAACGGGTCACCGGCCGCATCATCCTGGAGAACGGCCACGCCCAGAGCGTCGTCTACTTCATCGACGGGGCACCGACCAAGGTCCAGTCGCTGCGCAGCGACCACCGCCTCGAGGAGTATCTGCTGCGCAGCAAGAAGATCACCGTGGCGCAGTATCAGGCGGTGCGCCTGCGCGGTTTGCGGCGCAGTCCGCAGGTCAAAGCCTTTCTGCTGGAGAAGAACATGCTCGGGGCCGATGTCCTCGAAGAGGCGCTGCATACCCAGCTTAAAGAGTGCCTCATCGACCTGTTCGGCTACACCACCGCCAACTTCAGTTACAGCCCGCAGCTGTGTGAGGTCAGCTGCCGCCTGCACCTGCGGGTCGATCTGCGCAACGTGGTGATGCAGGCGATCCGCAAGCACTACGTCCTCGAGCAGCTCATCCGCCGGGTGGGCAGTGCCGACACCTACGTGGCAGTACGCCCCGAGCAGCAGGCCCAGCTCGACGCCTTGACCCTGACCGGCGCCGAGCTCGCCCTGCTCAGCCTGCTGGACGGGCGGCGCAGCCTCGGCGAGGTGGCCACCCTCAGCGGCCTGAAGATGGAGCGGGTCTACCAGGCGGTTTACGGCATGCTGTGCGTCGAGGCTGCCCGGGTTGCCCGCCAGGCCGAGCTGGGCGAGGACGACGCGGCGATCGCCGCGGAGCAGGCCGCCAGCGGCCGGATCATGGAGAAAGTGCACCAGGTGCGCATGCAGGACTATTTCCAGGTGCTCGAGGTGGGACCCGACATCGGCATGCAGGAGCTCGAAGCGGCCTTTTTGAGCGTCACCCAAAAGTTCTCCCCCGCCGCTTTCGCGCCCGGGGTGCAGAGCGAGCAAGGTCAAAATCTGGCGGAGATCCGCATCGTGCTGCAGGAGGCATACGACGTGTTGCGTGATCCGCAGCTGCGGCCCCTCTACGGCCGCCACGTTGCCTAGAGGCCAGCTCAAAAACCCTCGGCTTTACGGCTGCGTGGCAGCAGGCTATGTTAGGGCCCACGTGCGGCCACCTCGGGCGCGGCGCGAGGAGGCGTAGGTGGCCGTAAAACCCATTCGAATCTGGCCAGATCCGGTCCTCTGTCGGCGCACCCGCGAGGTCTCGCACGTCGACGACTCCACCGCGGCGCTGGTCAGCGACCTTTTTGACACCATGTACGCCGAGAGCGGCATCGGCCTGGCCGCCAATCAGATCGGTACGACGCTGCGCGTCGCGGTCATCGACCTGGACCCACAGCGCAAGGCCCCCCACGACCCCGAAGTGCGTGCAGAGCTGCAGGCGTGGGGCTTTACGGCACCGTTGGCCTTCATCAACCCCAAGATCGTTGCGGCAAGCGGCTACATCATCTGGGAAGAGGGCTGCCTGTCGGTGCCGGGCGTGCTCGACAACGTCAAGCGCCGCCGACGGGTAAGGGTGCGGGCCCTCGATCTGCAGGGGAAGCCCTTCACCATGGAGCTGGAGGGGCTCTTTGCCGTCGCCCTGCAGCATGAGCTCGACCACCTCGACGGCAAGGTTTTCATCGAGTACCTGCCGCGCCTCAAGCAGCAGAGCATTCGCCGCCGGATGCAGCGCCAGCGCAGCGCCGGCGGTAAAGCCGGCGGTAGAGCTGGCGGCAACGCCGAAGCCGCGACCCTGCCGGTCGTCGAAGGCAGTGACCCGCCGCTGACCTCGGTTATCTGATGCTGCGGGTGGTCTTTTTCGGGACCCCCGATTTTGCCACCGCGCCGCTGCGGCAGCTGCTGGCGGCCGCCGGGATCGCAGTGGTGGGCGCCTACAGCCAGCCCGACCGCCGCGCCGGCCGCGGCCGCCAGCTGCAACCGACGCCGGTCAAGGCCATCGCGATGGCCGCCGGCGTGCCCTGCTTCAGCCCGGAGCGCCTGCGCGATCCCGAGGCCCTGGCCGCCTTCGTGGCGCTGCGCGCCGACGTCGCGGTGGTCGCCGCCTACGGCAAAATTTTGCCGCGCAGCTGGCTGGCGGCGCCGGCACTCGGCTGCCTCAACGTCCACGCCTCGCTGTTGCCGCGACACCGTGGCGCCAACCCCATCGCCCAGGCGCTGCTCGATGGCGATCCGGTCAGCGGCACCTCGCTGATGCAGATGGATGCGGGCATGGACACCGGGCCGGTATTCAGCCGTCGCCTCTGCGCCATCGCCGCCGATGCGACCACCGCCAGCCTGGGGCCGCAGCTCGCCGAGCTCGGCGCCGCACAGCTGCTCGCCGAGCTGCCACAGATCGTCGCCGGCACCCTGCAGGCGACGCCGCAGGACCGCCTGCCGCCGCTGAATTGGCCTGGCCTGGGTCACCTGCAGCCGAGCCTGGCACCCCGCGTCAGCAAGGCCGCCGGCAGGCTGGAGTTTGCCGCCGCGGCCGAGCATCTGGCACGGCGAGTACGCGCTTTTTATCCGTGGCCGGGCACTTTCGTGCAAAATGGTGAGGCGCGTTTGAGCCTTCTACAGGTCGACGCCGACCCCACCCCGGTGCACGCCGCACCGGGAGCCGTGCTGCACGTGGGCCCTCGCGGCCTGCAGGTGGCCTGTGGTGCCGGCAGCCTGTGGATCCGCACCGTTCGGCCCGCCAGCCGCGGCAGCATGCCGGCGACGGCATGGTGGGAGGGACGACGACGGGAGCTGGGGAGCACGCTCGCAGACGCGCTGGTCGACAAGGGAGTTAGGTAACATGACGGAGAAACAGAAATTGCAGACTTTTCGCGCTGGCGACCTGCAGGCCGCCAAGCAGCAGGCCAGCAGCGGCCGTAAAAAGTCGTCCAAAAACAAGCCCGATGCGCAGGCCGTGGCCGGCAGCATGGGTTTCGAGCGCATCGAGCGCCTGCTTGACGAAGAGGTCCCCGGCGACGTGGGCCAGAAGTTGGCCAACCTGCTGGATGGCCTGAGCGAGGCCGAGCGTGGCGCTGGTTCTGCGAAGCAAAAGGGCAGCGCCAAAAAAGCGCGCGTGGCGGTGGAGCGCACCATCGACCTGCTCGATTATCTTTACCAGGTCAAGCAGGGCCTGCTGCAGACCGCGATCCGTCCCGTTGCGAGAAAGGAGGGCCGACGATGAGCGCTTCCCCCCTCGTCGCCGGCGCCCTGGTGCCGGTCGAACAAAAAGACGTCGTGCTGTTGCTCGAGGCCGGCTACCTGTACATGGAGCTGGGCCGCACCAAGGAGGCCGAAGAGGTCTTTTCCGGCGTCGCAGCTCTGGTGCCGCACAGCGAAGTGCCGCAGCTGGCCCTCGGCCACCTATATTTCTCGCAGACCCGCTACAGCCCGGCCCACAAGGCTCAGGCCGAGGCGCTGCGGCTGCAGCCTGACTGTGCCGCCGCCCACGCCGCCATCGCCGAAACGCTGTTTTTCCTCAAGCGCCCCGACGAGGCCAAAGAGAGCCTGTCTCGCGCCCTGGAGCTCGAGCCGCACGGGCCAGCAGGTGAATTTGCCAAGGCGCTCAAAGAGGCGAGTGGGCTAGGCATCTTCGGGTGAGCCAAATTGGCGGGCCTCCGCCCCGTAAGCTGCCGCCCGCCGCTGGCGCCCGCGAGCCCGAGCGACCCGCGGGCGCCGGCAAACCGACGCCGGCGCCTCTGCCGGCAGAAGCAACCCCGATAGCCGACGGCGACCACTACGAGCGGCGCGAGGCCCTGGCGCGGGCCGTGGAGATGCGGCGGCCAACGACGTCGGGGGCCAAGTCGACCGGCGGCCCGCGCTTCGTCTTCAGCAGCGAGGACATGGAGTACCTCAACGCCTTCTTCGTTGCCCTGCGCGAGCAGCCGCAGGCGAGCCGCAAGCGCCGCGCCCAGATGCTGGTAGAGGCCATCCTTAAACGCAAAGGCCTCGCACGCTTGCTGGCGCACGTCTCTGGGGCTGAGCGCGAGGCGATGGCCGAGTCCATCGCCGAGGCGCTCGACACCTCGCCGCGCTACGCGCAGCTCGTCGACACCGTGAGCGAGGGGCCTGAACATTAGAGCACCCCCATGAGTCAGGCGTCCGATCCTATCGTGCTCGCCGACCGGCGCGCCCTCGCTGAGCAGTACATGCCCTACGTGCGCAGCATCGCCGGAAAGGTGAAGCGCAGCGTCGCGGCGGAGATCGAGTTCGATGACCTGGTCGAGTACGGCATGGTCGGGCTGCTCGAGGCGGCGGACCGCTTCGACGCAACCAACGGCGCCAACTTCATGACCTTTGCCTACTACCGCATCCGCGGCGCCATCTACGATGGGCTACGCGGCATGGGGTGGATGAGCCGCAGCGCCTACCACCGCGCCCGCTTCGCCGCCCACGCCAACGAGGTCTTGGCGGAGGCGGCCGGCGGCGAAGGCGGCACGGGGAAAAGCGCGGCGCCCAACTTCGAGGGTGCCGCGCACGAGCTCGCCGAAGCCGTACAGCGCCTGGCGACCGTCTACATCACCTCGCTTGACGCGTTGCAGGGCAGGCAGTTTACCGACGACGGCCTGCTGCCCGCCGACGAGAAAATCGGCATGGACCAGGCCCGTACCTTGGTGCGGGAGACGGTCAAAAAGCTCTCTGACCAGGAGCGTCAATTGCTCGAGCTCTACTATTACCGCGCCATGAGCCTCGAAGAGGTCGGCAAGCGCCTCGGCCTGTCCAAGAGCTGGACCAGCCGGCTGCACGCGAGGGTTATCGAGAAGCTGCACCGTATGCTAGAAGAGAAGCTCAGCTAGGAAGCAACAATAAGCAGCCGCAAAGTCGGCAAGCCGTTAACGTAAAGGCGCGGGAGACCCACATGAATACACCTACGACAGGAGGCTTCGGCCAGGCTGCCGGCGAAATGCTCAAGGAAATGCAGAAGGCTCAGGCCGACGTGCAGAGCGAGCAGAAGGGCAAAGCCCCAGGCGGTGCCGCGAGCGGTCAAAATTTCGCCCAGACCATGCAGGCCAAGCAGGATCAAAACCTCGCCACCCAGCAGATGCAGCAGCAGCAGACGCAGATCGGCCAGCAGGCCGGCGTGCGCACGCAGTCGATGCGCATGCAGACGCGCGGCGCCGTCAACGAAGTCAAAAAGGACGAGAAGCTGCGTGACCGCCTGGGCACCACCCTGGTCGGAAAAACCGAACGGACCGAAGAGTCCAAGCTCACCTCGATGTTGCAGAACCTGCTCACCGGTCAGGACAAGATGACCAAAATCATGGACGTCGCCCTCTCTGGGCGGCAGTTCAGTCCCAGTGAGCTGCTGGCAATGCAGGCCGGCGTCTATCGCTTCACCCAGGAGCTCGACCTCACCTCCAAGGTGGTCGAAAAAGCCACCGGCGGCATCAAGCAGACCCTCAACACCCAGGTGTAGTGGTCGCGGCGCGGCCGCGGAGTTGCGCCTCTGGAGCGGGTAAGTTAGCGTCGTTTGATGCGTCAGAAGCCCTTTATGACCGCCTTTTCGCGGCGTCTTCGCCACGCCGTGGGGGTTTGGATGTGCGCCGCCTTGCTGGGCTGCGCCGCCGAGCCCATCGCCCACATGCTGGGCGAGCGCGAGGCCAATCAAATGGTCGAGCTGCTGGCCGAAAACGGCATCGACGCGCAGAAGCTCACCGCCGACAACGGCCGTACGGTCTCTTACACCATCGCCGTCGGCGGCAGCCGCCGCCTGCAGGCGATAAGCCTTCTCAACCGCTACGAGATGCCACGGCGGGCCGACATGGGCTACACCGAGGTCTTCAAAGAGGGTGGCCTCATCCCCACCGCCGGCGAAGAGAAAGCCAAGCAGCTCGCCGCCCTCGAGGGCGAGATCGAGAAGCAGCTGCGCCTGGTCAACGGCATTCTCGACGTCCAGGTGCAGCTCGTTCAGCCGGAGGAGAACGCCCTGCGCACCGCCCAGGACGTGCGCTCGCCAGTGACCGCCAGCGTCACCATCAAGTACCTGCCGGCCTCAGACCACACCAAACCGCTAACCGAGCAGCAGGTGCAGGCGGTGGTCGCCGCCGGCGTCGAGCGCCTCACCGCCGACAACGTCGTGGTGGTGATGACCCCCACCGGCACCGTCGCCGGACGCGACACCGAGCGCCCCGGCAATCAGGCGCGTAGCGTCAACGACAAAAACATGAAGTTGGCCCTGGTGCTCGTCGTCATCGTCATCGGTGCCTTGCTGCTCGCGTTGATCGGCGTCTTTTTAAGGATGCAGACGGTGGCGGGGCGCTTTGCCCGCCTGCAGGCCGAGATCGCCAAGGCGCGTCGGCGGCCACCCGCCATCGAGGGGATGCCGCCGCCGCCGGCGAGCTGACCGCGCCGTAGATGCAGCATCCTTATTTTGCCCAACTCGACGATCAACATCTCACCTTGTTGCTCGTCACCCTGACGGTGGGCGCACAGGACGGCGCCGAGCTTTTTCGTTTCTTGCCCCCCGACATGGCCACGTCGCTGCAAGAAAAGGCCACCGGCCTGCAGCAGGTGCCGGCCGAGGTGCGCGTGCCGCTGATGATGCGCGAGCTCGAGGCGGCCATCGAGCGCAACGGTCACCGTGGCCTCGAGCGGCTCGACCCCAGCTGGATCGTCCACGGCCTCAAGGGCGAGAGCCCGCGCACCGTGGCGGCCATCTTGCTGCACCTCGCACCACCGCAGGTGCGCTCAGTACTGCGCCGCCTGCCGCCGGCGGTGCGTGAACAGCTGCCGGCCAAAAGCGAGCTTTCACGCAGCGCGCCGGCGCTGCTGCGC
>JBBSTS010000016.1:0-10529 GCA_038235675.1 Myxococcota bacterium
GCCCATCCTCACGCCCATGGCCATGCCCACGCCCATGGCCATGCCCACGCCCATGGCCATGCCCACGCGCAGCGCGACGTACAGCCGAGCACCCACCGTAAGGGCCCCGCGGACAGCGGCCATCACGCCACCCTCTGGCAGTCGGAGGTGCCCAACGACGACTTCGACGAGCTGCCGGTGTGCTGCCAGGTGGTCGATCTGGACGAGCCGATGGGTTGCTTCAAGGCGCTGTCGTTCGTACGCGGCCGCCTGGTGCAGACGGCGGTGCGCCTGGCCACCTACTGGAGCGGCCTGGCGGGCGCCTACTTCGGCGTCGCCAACTTTCGCCGCGCCGGCGAGGTCGACGGCGAGCTGCAGCGGGCAGGCGTGCGCGCCAACGCCGAGGCCGCGCCGCTGTACGACGAGCTGGCGGCGCTGCCGCCCTCCGAACAGCAGTCGCCGGCCCAAAGCGTGCGTGCGCGGGCGCTGCGTCGCGCCCTCAAGCATGCGGATCGCCGCCAGCGGCGCATGGACACGGGGCGCCGCTGGCAACAGTTCGTCCGCTGGGTGGAGGGCGCCCTGCCGCTGGCCTGCTCGTTGCTGATGTTGGCCAGCGTCGTGTGGCCGCCGCTCAGCCTCGTCGGTCTCTTGGGCCTGGCCCTCTCGGGCGCCGCCCACGCCGTGCGCTACGGCGTGTTCGATCGCCGCCGCTGCCGCGGCGGCCTGCGCCTCAAACACCCGCGAGAGCTGTCGCCGAGGGCTGCTGCTGGCCGCCAAGTCTACGAGCACGCCCAGGCCCATCGGCGCCGGCTGTTTGCCACCACCGCGGTCTGCTTCGGCCTCTATGGGCTGGGCGCCGCCCTCTTCGTGGGCGGCTCCTTGGTTGGCAGCGGCGCCTTGCTGTTGGCGGCGGCGGGGCCGCTGCTCTTGGGGGTGGTGAGCGTCACCTACCTCAACAACTTCTCTTTGCGCACCGCCTATCCCACCAACCAAAATCGCTTCGTTGACGCGTTGCGCTTGGGCAAGAAGGACAGTCGATTTCGCCAGCTCTGGGCCCTTCAGGTGCAGCAGGACGCCCTGGAAGCGCAGCGCCGGGTGCAGCACCGCCTGGGCATGCGCCTAAGCGTCGGCGAGCGCCTGAGCCTGGCTCTGGCGTCGACGGTGGCCTATCTGTTGACCTTTGGCTGGGCCGCCCCGCAGGTCGTCGCCGCCCAGCACGGTCGGCGCCTGGGCCGCTATGCAAACGTCGACCCACAGCGCCTGGTGGGCTGTCTGCAGGGGTTGGGCTGCAAACTGCAGGCGGTTTGGCGGGAGGAGCAGGATGCACTGCCGGCGCCGAGCGCCGCCCATGCCGCCGCACGCGCCATGGTCGATGGCTGGGGCCGCGTCGTGCGCGGCCATACCCCTGTCGACGGCCAGCCTGCGGCGGCGCAGTTCGAGACCTGTTGGACGGCGCTGGCGCTGCTGGACGTGCATCAGGACTTCATCTTGCCGGCGCTGGCGCAGCGACTGCAGGGCAAAGTGCTGCAGCCGTGGTGGCAGCAGGGCCACGACGATCTAATTTTTTCGCCTGCGATTTTCGTTGCAGCCCTGAACGATTCGGACAAGCAAGCCCAGCAGCAGTGGCAGCACATGCTCCCAGAGATCGCCCACCACCTACTGCAGGTCGAGCCCGGGCGCATTGCCGGCGTGCGCAGTGCCCTGCTCGATCTCATCGCGGCTTAGATCTTTTGCTCTTTTGCCTATAAAAAAAAAGTCGGATTGGCTAATCTCACCGCCGTGATTGCCGCACCCGCAAACCTGCGGCTCAAGCTGCCGCCCTCCGGCCGCCTGCGGACGCAGTCGGCTCCCCAGGCGAGGCCTCCCTCCCTCGAGCAGCGGATTGCAGCAGAGGTGCGGGCTCTGCTCGATACGCTCGAGGCACACGCTCAGGCCGCGGACCAGTCCAGGCCCACCGTCGGCGGCTGCGAGGCGCCGCTCGAGCGGCTGCTGGCCTGTGCCGACAAACGCTTATTTTGGCCGTCTTATGCCGGGTATCGCCTCAAAGAGCTGCACGAGGGGCAGATTGGTGGCGACGCGACGTTGGCAGCCCTCTGGCTGCAGGCCAAGGGGGTGATGGCCGCAGCCGACAGGCTGGCCTACAAGCACCTCGAGCAGGAATGGTTTGATATCCTTGCGCGGCCTGCAGCGCTGACGCCGGCGATGTTCGCCCGCCGCTGGACCTCCTTCGTTTACGACCTCAGCAAAAACAGCTTCGATCTCCAGGTGCGCGGAGCCGCCGACTGCCTGATTGCAACGATGGCGAGGACGCCGACCTATGGCAAGCCGCTGCAGGCGTGCGAGCAGCCCATGACCGCCAGCGAGCGACTTTTGGCCATCAACCTGCCACGCCTGCAGGGGCCCGATGCCCGCACCCCCTGGGGCGTGCCGCAGGCCCGCAAGGTGACGATCGAAGAGGTGCTGCGTCCATGGACGATCGCGGGCAAGCCAAACTGCGCCATCTCACGCCTCGATTTCACCGCGGGACCGCCTTGGTACATGAGCAGCACCCTCTACTCTGGCACTTACGGCAAGGTGCGCCTGGCCTTGATCGAGGGCGCTGCCCGAGCGGTCAAGGAGCTGCGCCGCCGGCCCACGCACGTGCCGGCAGACGCTTCTTCGTTGCGTCCTTTGACCCACCCGACGCCAGACATCGATGCCCTGCACGAGGTCAAGCTGTTGCGCCTCTTGCAGGGCGACACCATGCCGATCGCGCATGCCGTGAGCGACAAGGCCAATTACGTGGCGATGCCGCTGATGAGTGGCACGCTGCAGGGCTTCGCTGACTGGCTGCAGGGCCGCCGCCTGCGACCGGCGCCGACAGAGAGGCTGCAGCTGCTCGTGGCCGCCGCCAAGCCGCTGAGCGAACAGCTGCACACCTTTCAGGGCCGCTTCCATTCCGCCATGTGTGACATCAAGCCACTCAACGTTTTGGTCCATCCGCAGTGGGGCTGCCGCCTGATAGACTTTGGCCTCGACGTCCCCGCCGAGCCGCACAGCGAGCACATCTCTGGCAGTGCCTATGGCAGCTTCGGCTACACCGCCCCCGAGGGCTACATCGTGGGTGGCGCCTCCCTCAACGTCGACGTCTGGTCTTTGGGGACCACCCTCGCCGACCTGATCCTGCCTTACCCCAGCCCCTTATCGCGAAGGGGGCAAAACCATACCATCGCCCACGAGCGGCAAAGCCTCGAGCGCTACACCCTGTGGCATCGCGCCCTGCCGCGCACCGCCGCAGACAGGATCGACGTCGCGCAGCTGCAGCCAGCCGCGAACCGCTTTACCCTCTATTTCGAGAAAATGCGCGCGATTTCCCCGCGCCTCTGTGGTGACTACCTCGACTTCATTCAACACCCCGACCCGCAGCGTCGCTTCACATCTGCCGCTTTCGTCCAATGGGCCAGAGACTGGGCGCAGCGCCTTCCCAACGCTTCTGAGCTCCTGCAGCGCGGGCTGCAGGCCTACGAGGCGGCCCAGGAGGGTCACCACCAACTGCTTGGCGAGCTCGAGCGTGTGGCCGCCAAGGCAACGGACGCAAAGTAAGCGTCCAGCAAAAAAATAACCGCTGCGATGTGGGCGACTGTATGTGAAGGTATGCTTAATAGAATCTTTCGCAGCCTCTGCCTGCAGCCGGCCTTTTTGCAGCCCCCCGCACCGCAGACGACGCCGCAAAACGTGGCCGCATCGCTCGCCCGCTTGCAGAAGCTTGCCGCCACGCCGCCCGTGGCGCAGGACGCAAACAACGACTGGAATAAATTCCGCCTATTAAACGCCAAATGGGCCAAGGCGACGCGTCGCGAGCTTCGTTTTCTCGCTGAGCACACCCCGTCGCGGCGCGAGTGGCCGGCCCATGCAGGCTATCACTTCGCCCTTTTGGTGCGCCAGCTGTTCGACGAGCAGCCCATTCTGCGCCCTCAGCTGCAGGAAGCCAGCAACTGCCTCAAGGCCGCGGACCGCGCAGTTGTCGCAGAAATTCAGGCAGCGGTGCATGCCTGCGCAAGCCAAGATCTTGCCTCCCTGCATGCGTTGGCCCACCGGCATGCGGGCTTGCTGAACGACATCGCCTCACACAGCGCCGATCCGGGTGCGAGCGCGGCAGCCGAGGCCCTGCTGGATGATCTGGCCACCCACCGTTACGCCTTGGAGCAGCCAACCAACCTCGATCCGGTCACCCGCTTGCTGATGGGCAGCCTGCCTGCGATCGACGACAGCGTGATGACCATCCCCGGAGGGGTGCAAGCTGCCAGAAAAAGCCAGCTGGGCCAGCTGGCGCCCGTCGAAGGCACTTCCAAGCCGATGCGTCTCTCGTGCCTCGACCGCCCGGGCCACGCGCCGATGTTCCTCACCGGCAGCCTCTATCGCGGTGGTTACGGCAAGGTGCGCCTGGCCTATGTCGAGGGCGATGCCCTGGCGATAAAGGAAATGCGGCGCCGTCCAGCCGAGGCGCGCCCACGGGGTGCCATTCCCACCTATGCGACCTTGGACCTCGGGGTGCTCAAAGAGCGCCGTTACATCGAGATGGCCCATGGCACAGCGATGCCGGTGCAGCACCTGCTGACCGACAAATCCAATTGGCTGACCATGCCACTGATGAGCGGCACCCTCAGCGACTTCACCACGCACCTCTACGCCCGCTCGCGCAGCCCGATGGAGCGCCTGCAGTTTCTTTTCGCCGCGGCCAAGCCGCTCACGGCGCAGCTTTACGACTTTCATACCCGCGCCCGATCTGCGGTGCGCGACATCAAGGGGCAAAACATCCTCGTCCATCCCAACCGCGGCTTTCGCCTGATGGACTTCGGCCTGGTGGCCCACGTCCTGCCAGGCACCGACGTGATCGCTGGCGACGCCTTCGGCACCCCAGGGTTTGCCGCGCCGGAGACCTACACCCCGGGCGCTGCCAGGCTCAACGCCGACGTATGGTCCTTGGGGGTGACCCTCGCCCGCTTGGTGCTGCCTTTGACCCCCAGCCCCTTTGACCTCAAGAAATTTGGGGCGCATTACCCGGCGAGCTATGCGGACCAAGCGAACCTGGCGTACTACAGCGCCTGGCACGCCAGCCAGCCGCGTAACGGGCTAGGGGAGATCGACATCGCCCGGCTCGGGCCGCGCAGTGATATGCGCACCGAATACTTTGTCGCGCTGCGCGCGCTTCATCCGCGACTGTGCTTCGACTTTTTGCAGTCCATCCTCCACCCCGACCCCAAACGGCGCTTCCAGAGCGACGATTTTGCCAGGTGGGCCGAGGCGGGCGCTGCCTTGATCGAAGGGAGCGAGAGCACCGTTCAGGGCCTGCTGCAGGAATTTGCCAGCGCAAGCTCTCGCCAGCGCAACCTGATCGCCCAGCTTAGCTCGATGGCGGGTGGACAGTAGGGAAACGTAGTACGGCCGCCGCGCCTAAACATTTACTCTGGGCAGCATTGTCGCATCATGCTATATCCCTCTGGCAATGTTTAAATCTATATGTCCCCCCAATCCCCTCGCTTCTTACTCCCATCCGTCGGTCAAATTTACTGACTTGCCCGACGACATCCTCGACAAAGTTTTGGATTATTTGGTCGAGCCGCAAAACATGACTCGCCTGCAGCACGTTTCCAGCCGCCCGCACTGCGCTGTGCCATGTATCAAGGACCTGAAAGAAGCCTGTAGCAGCCTACGGGGTGCGGTGTGCGCCGTTTCCCACTTACGCCAGACCTCCCGCGCCCTGCGTGAGCGCGTCGATGCCCACCCCAACAATTTTCTGCCGTTGGCTTTTGACGCAAACCTGCGCCTTAACTTGGACGCCGCAAAACAGGCACGCGCGTATACCGTGAATTGGGACGACACCCCGAACGCAGCGCAAGCAGCGTTTGTTCGCTATTTTTGCGCCAACAACACCCGCTGGCTGTCGCAGCAGACGCTTTCGACGGATTTCTTTGCCGCCATATCGCTGCCGGGCGCTGCCTACTGTCAAACCTTGATGGCGCTTGGCAGGGCCAAACCGCATGTCACGATGCTCAACCTCGGGAGCGCCATGTGGGGCGACCTGGCGAAATCAGATCTAAAAAGCGCCAGACATCCTTTTAACCGCGCGCTGGCTTGCTTGGCCGACCTCCCTTCGCTGCGGTATCTTAGCTTCGGGCATAGCTATCTTAAATACATGCCGAAAGGCTTGGCTGCGCTGACGGATCTGGAAGCGTTGAGCCTACGAGGAAACGATTTGACAGTAATGCCCAGGTGGTTTTCCAAGCGCCTAACATGCCTGAGCAAGCTCACGCTTATCCAGACCAAGTTAAGTCCAAAAGCCGTCGCGCAGCTCCAGGCTCGCATGCCAAAAGTCGATGTCGAGCACGAAAGCCTCGAACAACGCTTCTCGAGCCTCGCCCTTTAGTCTCCCCGCCGACGAAAGCGGCCGGCGAGGGCTTCCCGCACCCTGTCGATGACCACGGGCGAAAAATCGGCTCCGGCTATCCAGCGCAGGTAGTCCGGGTCGGCATCGCATAGCTCGCGCAGGCTGCGCTGGCGGTATTTGCCGAAGCCCAGGGCCGCCTCGTCGCCCATCCAGACAAGCTTGCCTTCCGGATCGATGGCGTTGGGGTTGCTCGGGTGGCACATCCTATCGAGGCCCTCGAGCTCGTGGGGGAGATCTTCGTAGCGCTGCACCTGTGCCAGCAGAACGTCGGCGGCGGCCTCGGCGTCCGCCAGGGCGTTGTGCGCCTGGGCCAGCTCGCGGCCACAGTAAAAGCGGGTCGCCGCCGCCAAGTGGCGCGGCTCGCGCTGCATGAAGATGCGCATGCTGTCGACGATACGCGGCGGCGGCGTCATCTGTGGGTCAGGGTAGGCGGCGCCGATGCGGCGCAGCTCCTGGCGCAGCAGCGGCAGGTCGAACTTCTCGACGTTGAAGCCAGTGAGGTCGGCGTCGTGCAGCAGCTGCAGCAGCTCTGGGGCCAGCTGGGCAAAGGTGGGGGCCTCGGCGACGTCGACATCGCCGATGCCGTGGATGGCCGTGGCGGCCGCCGGGATCGGTCGCTGTGGGTTGCAGCGCCGTGACCAGCTGCTGCGACTGCCGTCGGGCAGCAGGCTGACGCAGGCTATCTCGACGATGCGGTCATTTTGCACGTCCAGGCCGGTAGTTTCCAGGTCCAAGCAGACGAGCGGGCGATGAAGTTGTAGGGGCGGGTGCATGGCGGGGCTATAAACAGCCGGCATGCCTTTGTCCAACCCGGGTGGTTTTGCCCGTGTGGCGCTGCTAGGGTGGCGCCATGTTTGGCATACGACGGTGGAGCGGCCCGGTGCGCTGGGTCTCGGCGAGCCTGCTCTGCGGCGCGCTGTCGACGACGGCTTTGGCCGCCGAGGCGCAGCTGCCCTGGGAGCTGGCGGCGGCCGGCGGCAGCGACAGCCTGCAGGGGATGCTGGCGGTTGCCGACCTGCGGCAGCTGGACCAGCAAATGCGCCACCTGGCGCTGCGGCTGCGCGGCCTCCCGGCCGGAGCGGCCCTGCTCTCGCCTCCCGCGCCCAAGGGGACGGGCCCGGCCGCTTCGCCGGCTGTGGCCGATGCCGACGGCGAAGGCCTGCGGGCCCTGTTGGAGTTGGCTGCTCCGGGGGGGGGCGCGGTGCCGGCTGCGGCGCTGCTGGTTGCCGGCCCCCGTGGCCTCGACGCGCGCCTGGCGCTGCAGGTGCAGCCGGGGTTTTTGGCCCGCTGCGCAGAGGCGCCGGCGGCGGCCTACCAGGTGAGCCGGCGTGTGCCGGCGGCGGGGCAGGCGGCGCCGACCGGTGCGGTGCCCCTGCGCTTGGCGACGCGTGACGGCAGCGCCGCCTACGTCGGCCTGCTCTTTGGCGACCGCACCCTGGTGCTTGCAGGCGAGGAGGCGCTGCTCCCCAATTCTTTGGACCACAGGCCGCAGGGCCTCCCCAGCGCCCGCCTCGAGGCGGAGCTGGCCGGCAGCCAGAGCGCCCTCTGGTTGCGCGGCGACAAGGTGTGGCAGCGCGCCTGCGCCGCGCTGGGCGACGGCAGCCTGCGGGCAGGCCTGGCGCAGATGGAGGGCCTGGCGCTGGCCATGCGCAGCAGCGCCGATGGCTCGATTTTGTTGCGTCTGCTGGCCGAAGCCCCTTGGATGACGGCGCTGGGGCAGGCCCTGGCGCCGCACCCAAGCGCCGCGGACTCCCTGCTGCCGGCGGTGCCGGCTGCCACCTTCGGCTACGCTTCCTGCCAGAGCAACGAGCTGCTGCGGCGCCTCGGCAAGGCCTACCTCGCCGCCGTGCAGCGACCCTGGCAGCTGCCGCAGGTGCGCACCTACGGCGAAGTTCTAGACCACGCCACCGGGCGGCTGGGGGCGTTGCACTTCGCCGCCCCCGGCGACTGGGCCGTGGCGCTGCAGCTGGACAGTCCGCAGGCGGCACGGCAGGCGCTCACGCTGGCGCAGGAGCTGGCGGCGGCGGCCCTGCCGCGCCTTCTCGGCGGCGCCGTGGTGGAGCGCGAGGCGCCGGCGTGCGTCGGCCCCCAAGGCCCCGTGCTGCACCTGCGGCCGGCACAGGCCGTCGACGGCCCGCAGTTGGTGGCCCTGCACGACACCCTGTGGCTGGCCGCGGACCGCGGCCGCCTCTGCCAGCTGGCGGCGCAGGCCAAACCCTGGGCACCGGCGATGCCGGCGCCAAAGGACGGCGTGCTGCGGCTGATGACGCCGTTGCTGCGCGACACTCTGACGGCGGACAGCCTGCTCAGCGGCTACGCCGTGCTGCGCGGCGACGGCGCCTGGCTCGACCAGGTGCAGTGGCTCGCCGCCGGCCTGCTGGCGCCGCCCGCGGCCGCCGCGCCGGCGCCAGGCGCGGGAACGCAGAGCTGGCAGCGGGCGATGCCGCAGCTGCTCGACGTCCTCGCCGCCCTCTACCTGCAGACCTATGATCTGGCGTGGTCCGTTGGCCTGCGCGACGACCTTATGGAGGTGACGTGGGCAACCTCGCAGCTGTGATCCTCGCGGCGCTCACCTTGCTGACGGCCGCCTGTGCGCCGACGGCGGCCCCCGCGGCGCGCTACCATGCCGCCCTCGACCATCGCCTGGCGGGGCAAGGCGATGCCTATTATCGCGAGATGCTGACCCTGGCGGCCGCCGATCCCGAGGGCCGCGCTGGCCGGCGGGCCCGAACGGTCCTGCAGGGGCACCTGTGGCTGGGGGATCTGGCGCTGCTCAACGCGGTGACCGACGCGGCACGTCCCGCCGTCGCAGCCAACGTCGGCGACGGCGCGGGCGCCGGCGGCGCCACGCCGCATCGGCCCGAGGCACAGGCCACCTTGGCCGCCTGGGCTCGGGCGCAGAAGGCCTTTCGCCGGGCGCACGGCCGCTACTGCCGCACTTTCGTCGAGTGCGGCGTGGCGCCGCCGGCGCGGGCACACTATTTCTACTTCCTCAGCGACACGGAGGTCGCCGGCGGCAGCGACTCGCAGACCACCGTCGAGCTGGAGGGGCAGATCCGCGAGCTGCTGCGCCGCCGGCGCATCCACCCCTGCGTCGGCACCAAGGCCTACTACGCGGTCGCCGCGGGCACCGACGCCACCGCCACGGCGCTCGACGTCTGGGCAGTCGACCCGCACGGGCCGCCGCGGCCGCTGACCCCTGCGCCTTAGGGCTGGCTTACGGGGGGCAGCAGCTCCGCCAAGATCTGCCGCGCGATGCGGGGGTCGATTTGGCCAGGGTTTGTTTTCATCAGCTGGCCCAACAAGCGGCCCGACTGCTTCGGGTCGACGTTTGGCTGGGCGGCGAGGATGGCCTGCAGCGCCTGGCGCGTCGCTGTGGCATCCAGCTGCTGCGGCAGGTAGGTCGACAGATATTCGATCTCCGCGGCGTACTGGGCCCGCAGCGCGGCGCCCTGCTCGCCGCCGCCGACGAGCTGTTCGATGCCGCCCTTGAGCTGCTTGGTGTAGGCGGCGATGGTCTTCTCGTAGAGGGCGTCGTCCTCGGCGCCGGCAAAGCCTTTGCTGTTGACGGTCTCCTGCACCTTGCTGCGCAGCTGGCGGATGCAGGCCACCCGATCGCGATCGCGACGGCGCATGCCGTCCTTGAGGTCGGCGTCCAGCCGGGCGGCAAGACTGGTCACTTAGCGCCGGCGCCGCGGCAGGCGGATTGGCTCGGTGTCCGGCAGCTGACTGAGCAGGCTGGCGTAGAAGCTCATGCACTTTTCCATGTCGTCGATGCGCACGTGGTCGTTGATGGGGCCCTGATGGGTCTCTTCCGAGGGACCGAAGCCCAAGGTCGGCACCTTGGCGATGCCCATGGTGTAGGCACCCGCGGTGGACATCGTCCACGTGTCGAGGAGGGCCTTTTTCTTGGTGACGCTGCGGTAGGCGCTTTCGGCTGCCTGGATGAGGGGGTGATCCTCGGGCAGCTTCCAGGTGGGAAAGTATTTCTCCATCGGCAGGCGCAGGCCACGGTAGCTCGACTGGTCGTATTCGACCACCTCGATCTTGGCGCGCGTGCCTTTGCACAGCTCTTTGATCTGCTGCATCGCCTTTTTGGGCTGCTCGCCCTCGGGCAGGCGGC
>JBBSTS010000017.1:0-10486 GCA_038235675.1 Myxococcota bacterium
CGTCGTGGGCGGCGACGCTCGGCGGCACGCGCAGGCCTATCTCCAGCATCGCGGCGCGAAATTTGCCACGATCCTCGGCCACCTCGATGGCGTCCAGATCGGCGCCCAGAAGCTCCACGCCATAGCGTGCCAAAATTCCCGCCTGCGCCAGCTGGCGGGTCAAGTTGAGCGCCGTCTGGCCGCCGACGGTGGGCAACAGCGCCTGGGGACGCTCCCTGCGCAGGATGGTCTCCAGCACGTCTGGCTCGAGCGGCTCGATGTAGGTGCGCTCGCAGAGGTCCGGATCGGTCATGATGGTGGCAGGATTGGAGTTGACCAGCACCACCTCGTAGCCCTCGGCACGCAGCGCCTTGAGCGCCTGGGTGCCGGAATAATCGAACTCGCAGCCCTGGCCGATGACGATGGGCCCCGAGCCGAGCAGCAAGATCCGACGCAGGTCGTCACGCTTAGGCATGCGCTGCCTCCTGGGCCGCCGCCATGGCGGCGACGAAAGTGTGCAGCGGCGTCCGCCCCTCGTGGGGGCCTGGCGCCCCCTCGGGGTGGAACTGTAGCCCCCAGGCCTGGGCGTCGGGGACTGCGAAGCCGGCTAGGGTCTGGTCGATGAGGTTGACGTGGGTGCAGCGGGCCATCGCCGGCAGCGACGCGGGGTCGACGGTGTAGCCATGATTTTGCGCCGTGACGAAGGCCCTGCCCGTCGCCTGCTCCTGCACCGGATGGTTGCTGCCGTGGTGGCCAAATTTGAGTTTGCTGCACTGGCCACCGAGGGCCAGGGCCAGCAGCTGGTGCCCCAAGCAGATCCCCAGCAGCGGCAGCTTACCGAGCAGCGCCCGTGCCTGCGCCACGCCATAGTGAAGCGCGCGCGGATCGCCTGGGCCATTGGAGAGCAGCACCCCGGCTGGGCGGCGGGCCAGGATGTCGGCGGCGGGCATCTTCGCCGGCACCACCGTGACGGCACAGCCCGCGTCCACCAGGCAGCGCAGAATGTTGCGCTTGACGCCATAGTCCACCACCACCACCGGCAGCTTGGCGGCCAAACCAAGGGGCGGGTCGCCCATGCGCGGCTCGCCCTGTTCCCAGGTGTAGGGCGACTGGCAGCTGCAGGCAGCCACCAAATCACGGCCGAGGTCGACGCTGCGTGCCTGCGCCTGCGCCTCCTCCATCGTCACCTGCGCGTCGACGATGGCGCCGCGCAGCGCCCCGCGGCTGCGCAGATGCTGCACCAGCGAGCGCGTGTCCACCTCCGTCAGGCCGACGATGCGCCGGGCGAGCAGGTAGTCCGGCAAACTCTGGACGCTGCGCCAGTTGCTGGCGACGCGACTGATCTCCTTGACGATGAGGGCGCTGCAGGGGACCGCGCCCTCCGATTCATCGTCCTCGGCCGCCATGCCGATGTTGCCGATCATCGGCGCCGTCATCGCCACCAGCTGCTGGCTGTAAGAGGGATCGGTCAAAACCTCCTGGTAGCCCGACATGGCGGTGTTGAAGACCACCTCGCCGGTGGCCACGTTGCGCTCGTCGCCACAGCGACGGCCAGCGAAGGCGCGGCCATCCTCGAGGACCAGCTTCGCTGGCCTCACGAGAAACGCAGTGCGTCGAGCTTCGGATCGACGTCGGCGGTGATGGTGCTGCCGGGCAAAAAGCTGCCGGCCAGCAGCGCCTGCGCCAATGGATTTTGTAGGCTGCGCTGCACCGCCCGCTTAATCGGCCGGGCGCCGTAGGTGGGGTCGGTGCCGGCTTCGAGCAAAAAATCCATCGCCGCCGGCGTCAACGTAAGCTGCAGTCGGCGGTCCGCCAGCAACGCCCGCAGATGGTCGAGCTGGTTGTCGAGGATGCGCCGCAGCTCAGCCGTCGCCAGCGGCGCGAAGGGCACCACCTCGTCGATGCGGTTAAGAAATTCGGGGCGAAAGGCCGCCTGCAGCGCCTCGGGATCACGCAGGTTGGAGGTCATGATGATGACGCTGTTGCGAAAGCTTACCAGGCGCCCCTGACCATCGGTAAGGCGGCCATCGTCGAGCACCTGCAGCAGCAGGTTGAAGACGTCGCCGTGCGCCTTCTCCACCTCGTCGAAGAGCACCACGCAGTAGGGGCGTCGACGCACCGCCTCGGTGAGCTGGCCGCCCTCGTCGTAACCGACGTAGCCCGGCGGCGAGCCCACCAGGCGCGCCACGGCGTGCTTCTCCATGTATTCGATCATGTCGATGCGCACCATGGCGTTCTCGTCGTCGAAGAGAAAGTCAGCCAAGGCGCGCGCCGTTTCCGTCTTGCCGACGCCGGTGGGACCCATGAACAAAAAGCTTCCCACGGGACGTTTGGGGTCGGCCAGGCCGGCACGGTTGCGCCGCACGGCGTTGGCCACTGCCCGCAGCGCCGCATCTTGGCCGATCACCCGGCGGCCCATGGCCGCCTCGATGTGCAGCAGCTTCTGCGCTTCGCCGGCCAGCATTCGCGCCACCGGGATCCCCGTCCAACGGCCGACGATCTTGGCGATCTCCTCGGGGGTGACCTCTTCGCGCAGCATGTTCTTGTCCCCCTGCTCGCGGCTGGCCTGCTGCAATTGCTTCTCGGCGGCGGGCAACTGGCCGTATTTGATCTCCGCCGCACGGTGCAAATCCCCGCGCCGCTCGGCGTCGGTCTGCTCGGTACGTAAGGCATCGAGGCGCTCTTTGACCTGTTGGGCGGCGCGGATCTGCTGCACCTCTTTTTGCCAGGTCGCACGCAGGCTGGCGTTCTGCTCCTGCAACTCCGCCAGCTCCTTCTCCACCCCGCCCAGTCGCTCACGCGACGCCTCATCGGTCTCTTTAAGCAGCGCCTGCTTCTCAATCTCCAGCTGGGTAATTTTGCGGCTGAGCTGGTCGATCTCGATGGGCATCGAGTCGATCTGCAGGCGGAGGTTGCTGCCCGCCTCGTCGATGAGGTCGATGGCCTTGTCGGGCAAAAACCGCTCACTGATGTAGCGGTTGGAGAGGGTGGCGGCGGCCACCAGGGCCGCGTCCTGGATGCGCACACCGTGGTGGATCTCGTAGCGCTCCTTGAGGCCACGCAGGATCGACACCGTCGCCTCGACGTCCGGCGGCTCGACCCGCACCGGCGCAAAACGGCGCTCGAGGGCGGCGTCCTTTTCGACGTACTTGCGGTACTCGTCGAGGGTGGTGGCGCCGATGCAGTGCAGCTCACCGCGCGCCAGCGCCGGCTTGAGCATGTTGGAAGCGTCCATGCCTCCCTCGCTGGCGCCGGCGCCGACGAGGGTGTGCAGCTCGTCGATGAACAGGATCACCTCGCCTTGGCTGTCGGTCACGTCTTTGAGGACCGCCTTGAGGCGATCCTCGAACTCGCCACGGTACTTGGCACCGGCGACCAGCGCCGCCAAATCGAGGCCGATGAGCTTGCGGTTGCGGATCCCCGAGGGGACGTCGCCGTCGACGATGCGGCGGGCGAGGCCCTCGACGATGGCGGTTTTGCCCACCCCGGGCTCACCGATAAGCACGGGGTTGTTCTTCGTCCGGCGGCTGAGCACCTGCAGCACCCGGCGGATCTCCTCGTCGCGGCCGATCACCGGATCGGTTTTGCCGCGCCGCGCCGCCGCGGTGAGGTCGTGGCCGTAGCGCTGCAGCGCCTGGTACTTGCTCTCGGGGGAATCGTCGGTGACCTGGCGCGAGCCGCGCACCTTGCGCAGCGCCGCGAGCACGGCGGCGTGGTCGACCCCGCCCTTGCGCAGCAGGTCGCCGGCGGCGGTCTTGCTCTGCACCGTCGCCAGCAGCAGGTGCTCGGTCGACAGGTAGGTATCCTGCAGCTGATCGGCCTGCGCCTGAGCGGCGGTGAGGACCTCGGCGAGCTCGCGCCCCACTGGCTGGTCGCCGCCGCTGACCTTGGAGAGCGATTCGAGCTGCTTTTCGAAGCCGTCGACCAGGGCCGCTGCCGAAGCGCCGATCTGCTCGAGCAGCGGCAGCACCACGCCGCCATCCTGACGCAACAGGGCAAGCATGAGGTGGTCCAGCTCGACGCTGGGGTGACGGCCAGCCTGTGCCAACTGCTGCGCCTGTTGCAGGGCTTCTTGGCTCTTCTGCGTGAGTTTGTCGGGTCCCACCTCGTTCTCTCCTTTTTGCTAAAAGTTGGAAAGTTACATCAGCGGTCGGCCCAGCGGCGCAGCCGCCAACTCATCGGGCAGCGCCGCGGCGCCGGAAACGGCGCCGGTGGCCTCGGCATAGCCGCGCTGCAGCTCGCCCACCAGGCGACGCAGCGAGGTGTCCTCTTCGGCGGTGAGGTTGCCGACCGTGCGCTCCTGCAGCATGAGGATGATGTCGATGTACTCGCGTGCCATCTGCGGGTCGACCGGCATGCCGCGCTCGCGCGCCTGCGGCAGCGCCCCCATGGCGGCCATGGCGTTGGTGGCAAGGTTGGCGACGAAGGGCAAAAAGTCGTTCTTCTTCGCCTGCTGTGAGGGCACCGGCGCCTTGGCGCGCTCACGGGCGGTGCTGGCGGCGGCCTCGGCAGCCGCCGACACCGTCGGCTTGGCGCGGTCTGGGGCGCTCGCTTGGTCGCGGGCCTGGCCGTCGGGGTGAAAGCGGCGCCGGTCGATCACCTTGATGACCGACTCACGCCTCTCATACTCTTCGTCACGCATGGGCTCAGCCCTGCCGCTGTGTGGCATCGGCGTCGATCGCCTGGCTGCTGACATCGGCGGCGGCGTCGATGCGTTTTTGCACCTCTGCGCGGCTGATCATCCCTGCCTTGATGTGGCGGTCGATCAAGCGTTTGTCGTACAGAATGTCTTCGGGTACGTCTCTCTCTTCGGCCATGGCGCACATCCTCGTTAGCAGGTGGCGCTGATATAGTTCCCGCCTGCAGGGGCGTCAACTGGCCGGACAGAGGCCTACAGCAGGTTGGCGGCCAGCTCAGCCAGCTCGGAGCGTTCGCCCTTGCTGAGGCTGACGTGGCCGGCGATGCGCTCCTGCATAAAGCGGTTGACTGCGTGAACCAGGCCGTTGTTGGTGGCATCGACGTAGGGGTTGTCGATTTGGTAGGGGTCGCCGGTGAGGACGATCTTGGTGTTTTCGCCCGCGCGGCTGATGATCGTCTTGATCTCATGCGGCGTGAGGTTCTGCGCCTCGTCGACGATGAGGAACTGGTTGGGAATGCTGCGGCCGCGGATGTAGGTGAGTGGCTCGATCTCCAAGATCCCCAGGTCCATCAGCTCGGTGTAGCTGCGGCCGCTGCGTCGCTCGCCCTTGCTCAGGCCCATGATGTACTCGACGTTGTCGAAGATGGGCTGCATCCAGGGGGTGAGCTTTTCTTCGACGTCGCCGGGCAAAAAGCCCAGATCGCGCCCCAGCGGGAAGACCGGCCGCGAGATGAGCAGGCGGCCGTAGACCTGCTCCTCGGTGACCTTTTGCAGCCCGGCGGCAATGGCCAGCAGGGTCTTGCCGGTGCCCGCCTTGCCGACCAGGGTGACCAGTTTGAGGCGGTCGTCCATCAGCACGTCGGCAGCAAAGCTCTGTTCGCGGTTGCGCGGCCGGATCCCCCACATGCCGTCCTTGAGCTTGCTGAGCGGCTCGGCGCGCTGCGCCTCGACGTTGATCCGGCCGATGGCGCTGTGCGACGGCGTCTTGGCGTCGCGCAAGTAGACGAACTGGTTGGGGTAGTAATAGGGATCATCCAGCGCCAACTCGCCGGTACGGTAGAAGGTGTCGATGGCCTCGCCACTGACGTCCAGGTCGATGACACCGGAGTACAGCTCGCTGATGTCGGTCTGCTCGGCGTCGTAGTCCTCCACCCGCAGCCCCAGCGCGTCGGCACGGATGCGCAGGTTGATGTCTTTGGTGACGAAGATGGTCTGCTCGCCCTGTGGGCTGCGCTGCTGGTGATAGCCGAGGGCAGTGGCGAGGATTTGATTGTCGACCTTGGGGCCGGTGTAGCTGCCCTCTGGCAGCTCGGTGTTGGCGACGCTGATGCGCAGGCTGCCGCCGGAGCTAAGCTTCAGCCCCTCCACCAGCGACCCCTCACCGCGCAGGCCGTCGAGCGTGCGGGCAATGTGGCGGGCGTTTTTGCCCAGCTCGGAGAGGTCTTTTTTGAAGGAATCGATCTCCTCGATGACGTAGATGGGCACCACCACGTCGTTGTCGGCGAAGGCAAACAGGGCGCGTGGGTCGTGCAGAAGGACATTGGTGTCGAGCACGAACACTTTTTTCACGCGGCTTCCTTTCGGCGGCGGTCACGTCGTCGGCATGGCAACAGGCTCAACTTAAGGGATGCTCTGGGGCCGCACCAGGGCGAAGCGACGACTTGACAACGGTGGGGTGAGATTGTTAGAGCGGCGAAGCGAAATGGAACCCTCTGAGCAAGTTTTTGGCCGCCTCCGCGGCTTCGTCGAGCAGGCAGCCGCACGCGTGGCGGCCTGTTTGCCTGCGTCTGCTTCCCCCGAAGCCATCAAAGGCGTCGTCCAGCAGGGCGTCGTCGAAGGTTGGCAGCGCAGCGAAAAACAGCGGCGCAAGTGGGGCCAACGCCTGCAGTGGGGCTCGGCCAAGTTGGCCTCTGCACCCTTGCCAAAGGCAGCACGGGTGAGCCTGAAGCGCTTTGATGCGCTACTACAGTGTGTGACACCCGACAGCGACGCGGCCGAGACGCAAACGCAGACGCACCACGCGCAGGCGCGTGAGCGGGCCGAGACGCAGGCGCAAAGCGCGCGCGAGACGCTGGTGAGCCCCCTCGACCTCGCCTCTTTGGACAACGATCCCAGCGCCGACAACTGTTTGGCCGCCGGCACCAACCCAGAGGCCGCCGCCGTGGTCAAAGAGCGTGCCGCCAGTCGACGCCCCGAAGGTCGGGCGCGCCGCAGTCGCGGTGGACGGCGCAGTGGGCCGCCCAAGGACTAACCATTTCGACACCTATCGTGGGGCTGTAGCTCAGTTGGGAGAGCGCCTGAATGGCATTCAGGAGGTCGACGGTTCGATCCCGTTCAGCTCCACCACACGATTTGTTCACCGCCTGGTTGCCCTCGACGAAGTCGACAGCACCATGGTGGTGGCCAAGAAGTTGGCGACACAACACATCCCTGCCCCCCACGGCACCAGTGTCACCGCCCGCCTGCAGACCGCCGGCCGCGGTCGCCACGGCCGGCGCTGGCACGCACCGCGCGATGCCGGCCTGTGGCTGACCACCCTGCTGCGTCCTGAGGCGCCGGTGGCGCGCCTGCCGGGCCTGGCGGTGGTGGCAGCAGCCGCCACCTACCTGGCGCTGCGGCGCCTGCTGCCTGCAGCGACGCCGCTGCGTCTGAAGTGGCCGAACGACCTCTTGGTTCGCGGCCGCAAGCTGGCGGGGATCTTACTCGAGGTGGGCGGGCTGCAGCCAGGCGCGTGCCCTTACGTTTTGGTGGGCATCGGCATCAACGTCTGCGCCCGAGCCCTGCTCGCAGACCTGCCTCAGGACCTGCACGACAAGACGGTCGCCTGCGGCGACCTCATCGACGGCGCGCTGCCGGAGGCCTTCATCTCCGAGCTCACCTATGCGGTTCTGGACGCCTTGCAGGCGCAGGTGGGGCTTTGGCGGGTGGACGGGCTCACGGCGGCACTGCGGGTTTGGGAGGGTGCCGATGCGCTGCGCGGTCAAACGGTGCGGATCGCCACGGCGGGTGCTACAGTGGCCGGACGGGCCTGCGGCCTGGCGGCCGACGGCAGCCTGCAGGTGCGCACCGGCGATTCGATCACGTGCGTCGGATCGGGCGAGGTCCACGTTTTACCAGCCACCTGATGAGGGGGGTCTGTGCACGTCAACGAGTGTTCTATGCCCGCCTTTGCTCCCCGCCTTTGCCCTGCCTCGCTGCTTCGACTCCCGGTGCTCTTCGCCACCCTGCTGAGCTTGGCACCGCTGCCGGCAGCCGCCGTCGCCGACCCCGCCTCGATCATCTTCCCCGAGAAGGAGCGCCAGGGCACTCTGTTTGGCAGCAAGCCCAGCGCCGACTTCGTCGCCCCCGGCAACCTCTTTGCCGTACGCGTGCCCACCAACTGGGAGGCCCACACCTTCCCCAAGCAGCCGCAGCTGGTGGAGATCCGCCTCAAGAAGGGCCCGGGCACCGCCCAGCTGCAGATCAAGCGCCTGCCGGTGTCTGCCGGCGCCCACCCCAAGCAGCTGCTGCTGCGCGCCCTGGAGAGCCGCCTAAAGAAGCTGCCCCACTTCGAGGCCGGCGAGCGCCGTGAGCTGATGCTCAACGGCCTGCACGCCGCCGCCATCCAGGGTACCTTCTGGTATCAGGGCAACGCCGAGTACCCCCGCGCCATCGAGGAGGTCTACGTCGTCGTCGGCGAAGAAGCCTTCGAGATGCACTTCGAGTGCTTCGCGCCCGCCTTCGACTCCCTCACCGAAACCCTCGACGGCATCTACCAAAGCTTCGTCGCCCACCCCAGCGCCGCCCAGCCGGGCCCTGCAGGCGAGGAAGAGGACGACTTGGCCAACGGGATGGACAATTTGCCATTTTAAGGTATACCACAGTTAAAAATGTTAATTATCAATAGGTTCTGCATCGCATGGCTTTTTTTTTAAATATAGGTTGATTTTATTCTTGCGGGATGAAGGATCATGTCTGACCCCTGTGTTTTCTGAAAATCTCTTATAAACCGAATAAGTCCGACAAGGGCCACAACACGCAAAAGAAGATCCCATCATTCTTTTATCCTTGACGGGAAGGAGACTCCCCAATATGAGAATGGTCAGCAACAAATCGTGCTCCCCTGACGCAACATGAGGAATATAGAGTGAAAAAACTGTTAAAAACGTGCTAATCGCTGGGGCGATATTGATCCAGTCACTTGCCGCGGGTGCTTCCGAACGTGCGAATGTGTGCCTTGATAATCCTTCAGAAGTTAAACAGTGGACGAACAAAGTACGCGCCCACTGCGTTCGAAAGGATGCAGACATGCGCTGGGCATTAGAGAAGGTCATTTGTCAAATTCACGAATCGATTGCTGCTTACGAGCGGTGAATTAGCGAGTGATCCCAACTCAAGATTTCAGATACTGGCAAAAAGAAAGCGCGAGCACTCGGGCTAAATCACGGCGATTTTAGCGAGGCAGACATCAAGAGAGCTGTACTTTGGAAAGCGATCTTAAGTGGCGATCGATGCACCTTTGCCGAAGAAGCAGCATACAGCTTTCGCATCAAATCCATATTGTCTTTAATTGCGGCCCGCACCGAAAAAAGCTTGGAGGCGTCATCAAAAGAGTGCAAGGAGTTGGCGCGACAGATCGCATGCGAAGACACTCTCCTCGGGGAAAGGATGTTGCGCCTTGCTCATTCGTGGCAAAAAAAACACTCCCGATCAACATAAAATTATTCAGCTTCTCGAAGCGATTGAGGAGTTAAATTTTGCAACCGAAAGCGAAACACTAGGTGCCATCGATATGGCCGAGAAGAAAAAGAGGACCTTGCCATGATTCGCTCAATGGCAATCCGTAACTTTTAGCCACCCCGGTGAGGCTTTTTTGACCATGGATGAAAAGTCAGCTGAAATCTTCGCAAAATCGATGTGCTCTGCCCCCCAACTTTTTCGCCGTGCAGCAAAAAAAGATGTCCAGGAACATCGTCTCGATCACCTTAGCGGCGGACTTGGTGACTTTTGGAAATACATGGAAGAGGAGGTATTCAAAGAGACACCACCTGTCGTTTTTTAAGAGTAGCGCTGCGTTGCCAGAAGAAAAAATTAATTACCGATCGTTTGGCGACGCAAGCAGCGGCAGCATCTGCTGCAGCAGGCGGGCCAGGCGCGGCTGGCTGGCGCGCCCTATTTCGCCAATCTCTTCGTGGGTAAGGGTTTGGTTGCCGATGCCGGCGGCGAGGTTGGAGATCAGCGACAGGGCGGCGACGCGCAGGCCGAGGTGGCGGGCGGCGAGAACCTCGTGGACCGTCGACATGCCGACGGCGTCGCCGCCCCAGCGGCCGAACATGCGCACCTCTGCCGGCGTCTCGTAGTTGGGGCCGAGCACGCCGACGTAGACGCCGCCCTGCAACGTCAGCCCGGCGCGGCCGGCGGCCTGCTGCCACATGGCGCGGGCGACGGGGCTGTAAGCCTCGCCCATGTCGAAGAAGCGCGGGCCTATGCTCTCGTCGTTGGGGCCGAGCAGCGGGTTGTCGCCGGTGAAATTGATGTGGTCGTGGATGACCATCAAGTCGCCGACGTTGAAGTGCGGCGCGATGCCGCCGGCGGCGTTGGTGAGCAGCAGGCTGTGGACGCCCAGCTTTGCCAGCACCTGGACCGCGAAGGCGACCTGCGCGGCGGGGTGGCCTTCGTAGGCGTGCACGCGGCCGCACATCACCGCGCAGGGAACCCCTGCCCAGGTGCCCAGCCGCAGCTCGCCGGCGTGGCCGGCGACGTGGCTTGGCGGCCAGTGGGGGATCTGTCCGTAGGTGAGCACGCGCGCGTCCTTCAAGTTGGCGGCCAGATTGCCCATGCCCGAGCCCAGCACCACGCCCACCTGGGGACAGAAGTCAGGCGCCTGGA
>JBBSTS010000018.1:0-10322 GCA_038235675.1 Myxococcota bacterium
GCCTTTCACCCCTATCCACAGCTCATCCCAGAAATTTTCAACTTTCACGGGTTCGGACCTCCACGAAGTTTTACCTTCGCTTCATCCTGGCCATGGATAGATCGACCAGCTTCGGGTCTATTCCCTGCGACTGTACGCCCTTTTAAGACTCGGTTTCCCTTCGGCTCCACCTTACTTGGCTTAACCTTGCCGCAAAAAATAAGTCGCCAACCCATGATGCAAAAGGTACGCGGTCGGGCGTCATATAGAACATCCCTCCCACAGCTTGTAGACATGCGGATTCAGGTACTTTTTCACTCCCCTCGTCGGGGTACTTTTCACCTTTCCCTCACGGTACTATACACTATCGGTCACTGACAGATATTTAGCCTTGGATGATGGTCCACCCAGATTCCCACCGGATTTCTCGTGTCCTGTGGTACTCGGGGACAGGCCTAGGTCTTCGTTCATTTCGTCTACGGGAGTATCACCCTCTCTGCTCGGCCTTTCCAGACCCTTTGACTATGAACTTAGATCCACGTTAGCCGCCCCACGACCCCGTAAGTACATGTACCTACGGTTTAGGCTGTTTCCTTTTCGCTCGCCGCTACTAAGGAAATCTCTGATTTGATTTCTATTCCTCGGGGTACTGAGATGTTTCACTTCCCCCGGTTCGCCGCCTACGGTTATGTATTCGCCGCAGGCTTCCTCAGACGGATCTGAGGAGGGTTGCCCCATTCGGAAATCTCCGGGTCAAAGTTTGCAAGGCAACTCGCCGGAGCATATCGCAGCCATCCACGTCCTTCGTCGCTCGTCAGTGCCAAGGCATTCACCGCATGCCCTTTATAGCTTGAGCGTGTTTTTCACGGCTCAAAGCCAGACTTGAACCCACTTGGGTTGCTTGAGATCGCTCTTCTAGATTTGTCGAAGCAATACGTTTTGCGTGCGCGCCCAGTTCGTCACCTTGCCGCCGCAACGAATTGCGGGGTCAAGAAGATCGGCACTGGATGCGCTCGATGCTCGTGTTATGCAGTTGTCAAAGAACTTGGTGGCGGCTTAAACACCTTTTTTGCGGCGGGGTCAAGCCTTTTTTTTGCCCCCCGCGCTTTTTTCTTCCAGCCACGCTTTTGTCGGCCTCGTTTGGCCACCTGGTGGAGTCGATGGGGATCGAACCCACGACCTCAGGCTTGCAAAGCCCGCGCTCTCCCAGCTGAGCTACGACCCCAACGGGGGCGGCCAGCCGAACAAAAAACATGGTGGGCCTGGAAAGATTTGAACTTTCGACCCCACGCTTATCAAGCGTGTGCTCTAACCAGCTGAGCTACAGGCCCATGTGCGCGGCGAGCTCTACCTCCACCGCCGGCGCGCGGTCAAGCCCTTTGCTGCGGCCTTGGCAAGGCCCGCCTCCCGGCCACATACTGGAGGCGTCGCACCGCCGCGACATAGGGCTTTGGGGGGACAAGATGGGCAACTACTTCGCCGACAACGACGATCTGCGCTACTACGTCGAGCACGGCGTGGACTGGGCCACCCTGGTTCACCTCGCCGAGCCTGTGCTGCCGGCCAAGGATGGCCCGGCAAGCGTCGCCGAGGCGGTGGCCTCCTATCGCGACATCCTCGAGCTGGTGGGGCAGTTTACCGCCAATCAGGTCAGCCCCCACGTCGCCGCCATCGACCGCGCCGATTTGACCCTTACGCAGGGCCGGGTACGCTTTCCGCCGCAGCTCGACGAGGTCTTCGCGCAGATCAAAGCCATGGGGCTACACGGCATGTGTCTGCCGCGCGAGCTGGGGGGGATGAACTGTCCCCTGATGCTGCACTTTTTGAGCTCCGAGCTCATCGCGCGCGCCGACGTGTCCATTATGACGCACCACGGCTTTCACGGTGCCATCGCCCTGGCCATGCTGCTCTACTCAGTCGGCGAGCGCACCACCGAGTTCGAGCCACAGACCGGCACCATCCTCAAGACCCGCTTCGCCGAGCAGATTTCCGAGATCATCGCCGGCGAGGCGTGGGGCTGCATGGACATCACCGAGCCGGACGCCGGCTCTGACATGGCACAGCTCGCCTGCCGGGCCATCAAGGGCGCCGACGGCCAGTGGCGGCTGACCGGCCAAAAGATCTTCATCACCTCGGGCCACGGCAAGTACCACTTCGTCATCGCCCGCACCGACGACTTGCCGCGGGCGCAGTGGTCGCTCGACGGCCTGTCGCTGTTCTTGGTCAAGACCTACCAAGACGCCCCCGACGGCAGCCGCACCTTCTTCGCCCAGGTCGAACGCCTGGAGGAGAAACTTGGCCACCATGCCTCGGCCACCTGCTCCATCGGCTTCAACGACTCGCCCGCCGAGCTGATCGGCGCGACGGGCGACGGCTTCAAGCTGATGCTGCTGCTCATGAACAACGCCCGGCTGGGGGTCGGCTTCGAGGCCCTAGGGCTGTGTGAGTCGGCCTACCGCCTCGGCGCCGCCTACGCCGCCGAGCGCCGCAGCATGGGCAAGCGCCTCGATCAGCACGAGCTCATCGCCGACGTCCTCGACGAGATGCGCACCGACATCCAGGGGATCCGCGCCCTGGCGGTCTACGGCGCCTTCCAGGAGGAGGTTGCCCAGCGCGTCCGCCTGCGCGAGCAGGTCACGGGCCTCTCGGAGCTGGAGCTGCGGCGGCTCAAGCGCCTCGGCCGCGTCGCGGCGGCCAAGTCGCGGCGGGTTACGCCGCTGGTGAAGTACCTGGCAGCCGAGAAGGCGGTGGAGATCTCCCGCCGCGTCCTGCAGATACACGGCGGGGTGGGCTACACCCGCGAGTATGGCGCCGAGAAACTGTTGCGCGATGCGTTGGTCACCCCCATCTACGAGGGGACCAGCCA
Organism: Myxococcota bacterium; assembly: GCA_038235675.1. Classification (GTDB taxonomy): domain Bacteria; phylum Myxococcota; class XYA12-FULL-58-9; order XYA12-FULL-58-9; family JBBSTS01; genus JBBSTS01. The sequence continues at coordinate 2,846 of JBBSTS010000018.1, forward strand.
AATTCAGGCACTGATGGCAATGAAAGACAGCCTCAGCGGCGTATTGAAAAATCCGCAGGAGTTCATCCGCCGCGTCGCCCAGGCGCGCTGGCGCAGCATCTCGGCGCGCGACCCCCTCGAGCGCCGCGTGGCCAAGGTGCAGTCCCTGTCGCTCTCGGCCCTGCAGCACCTGGTGCAAAAGACCGCCGTCGGCAAGTTTCGTGGCCTGCAGCACAGGCCGCTCGCCGAGTGGCCGGGCACCTTGCGGCAGAGCTGGAACCCCAAGCGCGACTTCGCTTGGGCGATGCTGCATGCCGAGCGCCTGACGCGCATGCTCGCCGACGCCTCCATCTGCGTCGTGCTGCTCAAGCAGGCGCAGGCGCAGCCCGAGCGCCGCGAGCTGCTGGCACGCTACCTCGAGCGCGCCGAGCCGCGTGGCCGTTGCCTGCACGACGAGATCCACAACCACGGCGAGCGGCTGCTAAGCTCCCTGGAGCCGGGACGCGCCGACGCAGCGAGCGATGCAGGGGCGGGCGCGGCGCAGTAGGGCACTAGGCGAGCGGCAGGGCAAACTTGACGGTGGTGCCCTCGCCCGGGCGGCTCTCCGCCCAGATGCGGCCCCTGTGCGCCTCGACGAAGCCCTTGGCGATCGCCAGGCCTATCCCGGAGCCCTGCTTGGCAGTCTTTTTAGCCTGCCAGAAGCGCTGGAAAATTTTGGGCAGGTCGGCGGCGGAGATGCCGGGACCCTCGTCGTGCACCTGGACGATGGCTTCGCCGCGGGTGACCTGTAGGCCCAGGGTCACCGTCCCCTGCGGCGGCGAAAATTTGATGGCGTTGCCGCCGAGGTTGGAGAGGACCTGCAACAGGCGGTCCCACTCGCCCAGCACCATGGGCTCAACGCTCGGCGCCATCTCGACCTTGACGCAGCCCCCCTTGCTGGCGGCCAAAGGGTTCAGCTGATCGGCGCTTTGTTGCAGCAGTCGGCGCAGCGACAGCGGTGCCTTGTCGACCATGAACTGGCCGCCCTCGAGGCGCGACAGGCTGAGTAGCTCGTCGATCAGCCGGCGCATGCGCTCGCCGGTTTCGAGGATGCGGGCGGTGGCGGCGGCGGCCCGCTCGCCGGCGCCGCGGGCAATGGCACGGGCGCTCACCTGAGCGTCGAGGCCGATGGCGGTCAGAGGGTTCTTTAGGTCGTGGGAGACGATGGCCACCATTTCTTCGCGGGCCCGCAGGGCTGCCTGCGCGCGTTCGAAAAGCCAGGCGTTCTCCAGCGCCGTGGCGGCACGCAGGCTGAGTTGAGCAGCAAGCTCGATGTCCTTGGCATTAAAAGTTCGCGCCAGCGAGGTAGTGAGCCACTCCAAGCAGCCGATGAAGCGCCCCTGACGGTCGCGCAACGCCACCGCCAGATAGGAGCGCGGCCGGAGGCCAGCCGCCGAGCCACCGAAAGGCGCCGCGACGGTGAGGTAGGGATGTAACACCGAGCAGCCACCCTGCAGCGCTGTCGCCGTCGATTGGCCCATCAACGGGTTTTGGCGCTCGCCATAGGCGGCGCGCAGCTCCGCGAGATGCTCCGCGTCGCGGCAGAACAGCTGCGTCGGCTGCCAGCAGCCCTCGCCGTTGCAGCGCCAAATCGCCGCCACTTCGGCGCCGGCCTGCAGCGACAGCTGGCCAAGCGCGGACTCGATTTGGCCGGCCTTGAGGGTCGTCGACAGCTGCACGCTCGCCTCGCTCAAAAAGGAAAAGCGGCGGCGCTCACGCTCCGTCTCAGCCCTTGCCTCTTTTTCGCGCCGGTACTGACGGCGGACCTCCTGCTCGATGATCAATTCACGCAGCTGTAGGGCGGCCCAAAGGTCGGCCTCGCGCCACGGCGCCGAGCGGCCAGTCAGCTTCTGCCGCCACAGCTCGAACGAGCTGCGTGGGTGGATGACAAAGGCGCCATGGGCATCGCGCTCGACCGCCTTGTTGGGGTTGCCGGCCCATTGCACCTCGGTCACCACCTCGGTGCGAAACCAGAGGAGGTAGCTGGTTTCGGCCCGAGGCAGGGCTATGGCCAGAAGGCCGCTGGCCACCTTGGCAAAGGCTTTGGCGGGCGGGTAGTCGGCGGGCAGGCGGTCGGTGGCGACACGGTCTTTGCCGGCGTGCTCGCGCTTGAGCCACTCCACCAGCTCTAAGATCTGCGCCATCGTCGGGACTTTGCCGAGCACCACCCAACGGCCGCCCTCCCCCAGGACGCCAGCGACGCCGGCGGCCGGCACTGCGTCGAGCAGGTTGGGGCGATAGTGGGTCAGCCCCTTGGCAGTGCTGTCCTGCTGCTGCATTTGTGCCTGCAGGTGGCCATTTACCGCCTGCAGGTGTTTGCCGTAAGCGCTGTCCTCCTGCTCCTGCTTGAGGGCGAGCAGGGCTGAGGCAACTTGGGCCAGCGTCTGACAGGCCTCGGTCGCCGCCGGGCAAAGCTTCTTTGGCTGCATGTGGTGACAGGCGACCAGCCCCCACAGCCGCCCGCGGTCGCGCAACGACAGCGTCACCGACGCCGACGCGCCCATGTTTTGCAGGTACTCGATGTGGATGGGCGACGGCTGGCGCAGCTGGGTGAGCCCCATGTCCAAGGCACCGTCCAGCTGCGGATGGTGGGCAGGGACCAGGCCGGCCGGCGGCCGCTGTGCGTCGGCGATGGTACGCAGGGTGTTGGACAAAAAAACGGCGCGGGCCTGCGGCGGAATGTCCGAGGCAGGGAAATGTTGCCCAAGGTAGGAGTCGCCGCGCACCAGGGCCTGCGCCACCACCTCGCCATTCCATTCGCGGTCGAAGCGATAGACCAACACCCGGTCAAGGTCGGTGTGCCGCTGTACCTGCTCGGCCAGAGTCTGCAACTGGGCCGGCAAATTGCCGGCCGCCTGCAGCGCCTTGACGCTGGCCTGCAGCTTCGCGTGCGTCAGCAGCGCCTGACTGCTGGTTCCTGCCTCTTCGTCGAAGGGCTCCAGCTCCCAGATGACGATCCCTTGGGCGTTGACGTGCCGACGCCCAAGCCACAGCACCTCGTGGTTGTGGCACATGCGAAAAAAGCTCAGGGCCGCAGGCAGCGTCGCGCCTTGCGCTTCTGCATGCGACGGCGGCGCACTTTGAAACAGCGCCGCAAATGGTTTGCCGACCAACGCCTGGGCTGGCCGACCACACAGGCGTGCGGCGTTTTCTGACACCTGCGCGACACACACTTGGTCGCGGGTAAGAGCCAGCAACAGGCCCTGGTCCTGGATCTGGTTGATGAATTGAATTGCTTCTTTGGCACAGGCGGTTTGGGCCTGAGCCTGGGCAGCGGCCTGCGCCGCGGCATCGGCCGACGCACTCATCCTGGGTCGCCTCGCGCCATCAGCGGCAGGCGCAAACAAAAGGTGCTCCCCTGGCCGAGGACGGAATGCACCCACAGGGTGCCGCCCATCGCCTCGAGGTCGCGGCGCAAGGTGGCCAGCTGCGGCACCTTGCTCAAGCCTGGCGCGGCCCATGCGCCCTCTGGCGGCGAGGTAAAAAAGGCGAGCTGCTGGTCGGCGGACCAGCCGGGCCCGCGGTCCTGCACCGAAACTTCGGCCTGCTGACCTAAACGACGCACGCGCACAGTCAGCGGCCGGGCCGAAGCCTGCGCCACCACCACCGCCAACAGAGCCCGCACGCTCTGCTCCAATAGCAATTTGTTGGTCGCCACTGTCATCGGCGCCGCCTCCAGCTGCAACGTCACCGGCATGCCTTGGGCCTGCAGCGCCTGTAGCAAAGGCTCGAGCAACGCCGTGACGCAGGTCACGACAGAGAAGGCTTCGACCGGCGGACATGGATCGCAGGACATTTCAGCGCGACGCTCGCAGGCATCGTGTTGTTTTTTCTCGCTGCCGTCGTGCAGGATCAGCGCATAGCCGCGCAGCGCATTATAGTCGTCTAAAACGGCCGTCATGCTGCCCTGACCCCAAAACCGCTCCCCACCCTTTTTAACGTACCAGCGTGCCATCGTGCAGCTTTGACCATGTGCAGCTGCCCGCAGCTCACGGTCGCAGACGCCAGCGACGCCATCTTCCGGGGCAAAGATCTGGCGGATGGGCTGGCCGATGATCTGGGCCGCGGGGTAGCCGAGCAGTTGGCGGGCGCCATGGTTCCAGCACTGCACCCTGCCGTCGGGATCGAGCAGCATCAGCGCATAGTCGCGCACCCCATCGACGAGCAGGCGAGCGCGCTCGTCGCTCTGCCGCAGGCTTTGCTCCACCTCCTCGCGGGCGCGGCGCTCCTGCACCAGGCGCTGGCGCGACTCAGCCCTGTCGATGGCGCTGACGACGGTGCGCCAGAGGGAGGCCGGCGCGACATCGGCTTTGACGATGTAGTCCATCGCCCCGCGACGCATCGCCTGCACCGCGAGGCTCTCGCTGCCGCGGCCCGTCACCATGATCACCGGCGGCACGATCTCCCCGTTCATGTTACGCAGCTGATCCATGAGGTCGAAGCCGTCGACGTCCGGCAGCTCGAAGTCCAATAGCATGCAGTCGACGTGCAATGTCTCGCAGATCCTGAGCGCATCGCTGGCATCCTCCGCCTCTAAAAAGCTGAACTGTCCCTTGCCAAGCCGCAGCAGATACTGCCGGTACACGTCGCGTTCGACGGGGTTGTCGTCGACGATCAACAGCGTTCGCGCCCCCAACAGCGGCTCCGCTTCCTGGGAAGATGGCGTGGATCCCATCAGGCCCTCTGGCCGAGCGTAAAAGAAAAGGTGGAGCCTTCGCCGAGCACCGATTTTACCTCGAGTTGGCCGCCGTGGCGCGCGACAATTCGCTGGGCGATGGTGAGACCGATCCCATGGCCGCCGCCGCCATGGTCGCGGCGGTGCAGGCGTTTGAAGGGTCGAAAAATGAGGGGCAAATTTTTGGCACGGATGCCGATACCGTTGTCGCGCACGAAAAACGCAGGCACTTCGGCGGCCGGATCGGTGCAACCGATTGCAATTTTACAGGCAGATTTGTCGTTGTCTTTCAGGGCGTTGGTCAGCAGGTTGGTCAGCAGCTCGTTGACCTGGGCACGGTCGCAAACGATGCGTGGCAGAGGCCCCAACAGCTGCACGCTCGCACCTTTTTGATTCAGGCGCAGGCGCAGCATCTCCAAACACTCGTGGACGATGGCCTGCATGTCGTGATGCTTGCAAACCAGGCGCGTGCGGCCTACCTGAGCTATATGAAGCAGGCTATCGAGCAGCCCGTGCATGCGCCGACCCAGCTTCAAAATTGTCTGCAAACGCGGAATCAACGTGTCGTTTGTTTTGCGGCAGGGTTCCGGCGCCGTGAGGTCTTCGAGGATCAGGTCGGTGTAGTTGACGATGCCGCGCAGAGGCTCCTTGAGGTCGTGCGAGGCCGCATGCGCGAAGGCGTCAAGCTCTTCATTGCTGCGCGTCAGCTCACCGTTGAGGTGATAAACCTTCTCCGACGCCTGCAAGCGAAGTGCCATCAGGGCGGTGCGCAGCCGACGCACGGCCTGCAGGTGGTGCGACGCCCAGGGCAGTCCATGGTCCCGGAACACTTTGACGAAACGCTCAAAGGAGTCGCGCGGCAGCAGGCGCGGGCCCTCCTCGCTCCAGTCACAGACCTTTTGCGGCTCGCCGCCCCATTCCTGCCGTTGACTAACCTCCGGCCGAAACCACAAGAGATAAGCCTCGCGGCTAGGAGACAGCGACAGGGCAAGCAGGCCACAGGCGACGTCGGTATAGGTTTTGGCCGGCGGATAGCTGGCCGCCAGCGCCTGCGTCGACCAAAGCTCGTCGTCGCCGCGCTGCTGCAGCCATGCCACCAGCGCCGCCAGGTCCGCCGTCGACGGTGTATTCCCAAATGTGCGGCACTGGGACTCCTTCCAGATGGCGGCGCCCTGGGCGCCATCCAAAGCCAGCAGCGATGTCGGCACCGTCCGCAGAGCATTGATGAGGTGGGGCTCGCTGCGCACGGCGGTAAGAATCGTCTGGTGATATGCCGCCAGCTGCTCCTGCGTCGCCGCCAGCTGCAGGTCTTCTTTGGCGGTCAAGGTCGAGGCCGTCACTTCGGCGACCAGCTCACAGGCCGCGCGGCGCTCGTAGTCCAGGGGCCGAGGACCGCTTTCGTGCGAGCAGACGATGAGCCCCCACAGCCGGCCACCAACCACAAGCGACAGGCTCATCGACGCCGTTGCCCCCAAGTTCTTGGTGTATTGACGGTGGACCGGCGAGGTACTGCGTAAGATCGCGCGGCTGAGGTCAAGCGGTGCGGGGGATGCACTCGCGTGGGCCAAAAACGGCACCATTTGATAGTCCACCTCCGGCGTGATGCGGATGCGCTGCTGCACGTAGAGGTGGGTGATGTTCAAGCTGGGTTCGCTGAGCACCAGCAGCGCCCCATGCGGCTGGATCCCTCCGGGAATGTGGATGGGCTCTTGGTCGCAGAGCGTGGCCTCACCGTGGCCCTGCAGCGTCGCCTCCTTCATCGTGCACCGGAGGTAAAATGCGGCAGACGCTCGCAGCTCCACGATTCTAGGTCAACGAAAGCTTGCTGCGCACCGCGCACCGCCTCGCGCAGCTCGCGCGGCGTCAGCGACAGGGCACGAACTTGCGCGCCAAAGGCGCGCCAAGATGCCCCCGTGCCTGCACCGCGGCCACAAAAAAAGCTCAGACCGGCGCGCGGTTCGAGCTGCAGGCGCGGCCCCAGCTGGCGGGCAATGATCTGACCGCCAAGCGCAGCGCCCTCCATGACATAGAGCAGGCCCCAGAGGCGCAGGGGCTCGCCGCGCCAAAAAGGCTGCACGGGGGCCAGAGGCAGCTGCGCCAGCGCCGTGGGCGCCATGCCGAGGGCGGCGAGGTCGGCCTGCAGCAGCGGCAGGCGCGGCCGGCGTGCAGCCAAGTAGCGGCCGGGGGCCCCACCCCCATCAAGCAACACCTTCTCGAAGCTGCTGTAGAAGCCGAAGAACATCGCCAGCAGGTCGCTGTACTGCGAACGCGTGATCTCTGGGCGCAAAAGGTCGAGGCGCTTCTCGAGGGCCTGGTGGGCGGCACGGGTGCCGCCTCGCCAGGCCTGCATCAGGTCGCCGGCTGCCGTAGAAGTAGAAGACTGCACACCTTGAGGCTACCCGACCCCCAAGCGAGGCGCACTTATGTTGCAGACCCACATCAGACCGCCCGCCCCTACCCCAGCGCACCGCGCAGGTAGAAAGGCGTAGGCCCCTGGCTCGCAGCGGACTCGGCCTGCAAAAACAAGGCGGCGCAGCAGTCGAGCACATCTGCGATGCGCGCGAGGTGCATGGCCATGGTCGCTCGAAGGAGGACGGGCGGTCTAGGCGCTGGGCCAGCTACCGCCACATGCTGCCCCAGTAGTTCGATGCGAAGCCCTGACTCGGTCAGGCCGGGCCGGCGTCGGCAGCCGTGAACAGCGCCTCGCCGAACTGTTTGCGGCCAAAGGTGGCGATACACTGCTGGGCCCCACCGCCTGCCAGAAAATCAAAGAAGGCCTGCCCC
>JBBSTS010000019.1:0-10083 GCA_038235675.1 Myxococcota bacterium
ACCAGCACGGCAGCCACGGCCGGGCGCTGCACGGCGCTGAAGGCGGCAACGCCGGGGCGCAGGATGGCGGCCTTCTCGGCCGCAATTGCCGCCAGGGTGGCGCCGAGGATGGCGCGGTGGTCGTAGTCGATGGGCGTCAGCAGGCACAGCCGCCGGCGCGCGACGTTGGTGGCGTCCAGGCGGCCGCCCAGGCCCACCTCGAGGACCCAAAAGTCGAGGCGGGCGGCGGCAAAGGCCAGAAATGCCATCGCCGTGGTCGCCTCAAAGAAGCTGGGGTCGACGTGGGCGCGGCGGCTGGCGCGGCAGACGTCGGCGTAGAGCGCGACGATGGCGGACGCGTTCAGAGGCTGGCCGCCGATCTGGATGCGCTCGCCGAAGCGCAGCAGGTGGGGCGAGCTGTACAGGCCGCAGCGCGCGCCCCCCTGGCGCAGTGCCTGCGCCAAAAGGGCCGCGGTGCTGCCCTTGCCGTTGGTGCCCGCGACCATGATGGCGTGGCCGCGGCGCTGCGGCTGGCCAAGGGCGGCGCAGAGCCGTCGCATGGTGTCCAGGCCCAGGCGCATGCCGCGGCGCTGGCGGGCAAACAGATCTCGCAGGGTGGCGGCGAGCGGGGAGGCGGCGCGCATGGCGCCGGGATAGTCGCTTGACAGCTGTGGAGCAAGGCGCTGTCGTGGCGCCATGCCCCTGCCCGTCTTTCCCCGACGTCCGCCGGCCGAGGCCCTGCTGCGGGCGCTGTGGCGTTCGCCCTGGCGTCACCTGCTGCGGCCGGCCAGTGCCCTGTTTGAGGCCATCGTGCGCACCCGTGGCCAAATGTATGCCCGCGGCCTGCTGCGCGGCAGCGTCGCCGGCGTGCCCACTTTTTCCGTCGGGGGGCTGGAGGCTGGCGGCAGCGGCAAGACGCCGGTGGTCGCCTGGCTGCTGCGCGAGCTGCAGCGCCAGGGGCGCCACCCAGGGCTGCTGACCCGCGGCTACGGCCGCCGCAGCCGCGGCCTGGTGGTGCGCGCCGCCGGCGCGCCGGCCGATCCGGCAACGCTGGGCGACGAGGCGGCGATGCTTGCTGCCTCGGGCCTGGACGTGCCGATGGCCGCCGCCGCCGACCGCCGCCTGGGGGCACGGGCGCTGTGCAGCGGCCATGCCTGCGACGCCCTGGTGCTCGACGACGGCTTTTCCCATCGCGCCCTGCAGCGCCACCTCGACCTGGTGGTGCTGCGCGCCCATGCACCGCTCGGCAACGGCCAGCTGCAGCCCGCCGGCCCTTTGCGCGAGCCGCCCGACAGCCTACGCCGGGCGCAGGTGATCTGGTTGATGCACAAGGGGGAGGGCGCCCCCCCTGCCGCCCCCGCCTGGCTTGCCGAGCTCTGTCCCGAGGCCCTGATGGTCTCCAGCAGCCTGACGGCGGCGGGGGTCTACGACACCGCGGGCGTCGGCTGGGACCTACGTGGCCAAGCTGTGGTGGCGGTGGCGGGGATCGCCCTGCCCGAGTCGTTCTTGGCGATGTTGCGTGCCGCGGGGGCGCAGGTGGTGGAGTTCGTCCGCCTCGCCGACCACCAGCGCTACAGCCCCAACCTGGCCAATCGCCTGCGGCGCCGAGCCCAACAGTCCGATGCCTGGCTGGTGACCACCGCCAAGGACGCGGTCAAACTGGCGCCGCTGTTGCCGCCCGGCCAGAGCTTACGGGTGCTGCACGTCGCCCTGCAGCTGCACCGCGGCCAAGCCGAGCTCATCCGTTTGTTGCGCCGCACCTGCTCACCTTAAACGCAACACCTTTGCGCTGGCTCCGATACTCCTTTGCAGGCGGCTCCCACACGGTGGGCGCGCCCAAATAGAATAATGCGTCTTGGTCGTCTCCTGCTCCCCCGGCGGGGGACGACCTTCGCGTTTGCCCTGCCTTACGGCGTGCCAGTGGCGCGTCAGATTGCGACCCCACGTGGCCACCCAGGAGCTGCACCAACAAATCGACCGCTACGTCATTCGGCGGGTGCTGGGAACCGGCGCCATGGGCAGCGTCTACGCCGCCTACGACCCGAAGCTGCACCGCGAGGTGGCCCTCAAGGTGGTGCCGGCGCGGCTGTCGGCCGACAGCAAGGGGCGCGAGCGCTTCGCCCGCGAGGCGCGCGCCATCGCAGCGGTGCGCCACCCCAACATCGTCGAGATTTACGATTACTCGGGCACCGAATCCCCCCACCTCTACCTGGTGATCGAGAAGCTCGACGGCCAAGACCTCTACGCCACCCTGCACCGCAACGGCGTGATGGGCGAGGCGGTGGCGGTGGCCATCGGCCACGAGCTCTGCCTGGCCCTTCAGGTGCTGCACGAGGCAGGGATCATTCATCGCGATCTGAAGCCGGAGAACGTCTTTCTCAACCACAGCGGCCGCATCGTCCTGACCGATTTTGGCATCGTCAAGGCGGTGCGCGACGGCGCCGCCGTCGACGGTTACCGCGACAGCACCGACGTCATCGGCACCCCCGGCTTTATGGCCCCTGAGCTGATGAGCGGGCGCTCGCTCGGCCCCGCCAGCGACATCTTCGCCCTCGGCGTTCTGCTCTACAACATCGCCACCCAGCGCATGCCCTTCGAGGGCTCGACGCCGCTGGAAATGTTCAAGGTCGCCGCCGCCGGGATCTATCCCGACCCGCGCAAGTTTGCCCCTACCCTCAGCGCCGAATTTTGCGACCTCTTGGCCGCGTGCATGCACCCGAACCCCCGCCAGCGCCCCGCCAGCGCCGAAGTTGTGCGCCAGTCCCTCAAGGGGATGATCGAAGAGCTCGGGGCCGTCGACGTGCGCGACGACCTCAACGCCTACAGCAAAAACAGCGCCGCCTTCGCCCGCTTCGCCCACCAACGCGCCGTGCGCAAGGTGATCACCCACATCAAGGTGGCGGCCAAAGACCGTGATGCCACGACGCTGGCGCAATTTCGCCGCCGGCTGCAGGTGCTCGATCCGTTCAACGAAGAAATCGCCGAGGTCTCCGGCGTCCTGCAGGTGGACGAGCTGCGTCACCGCCGCCGCCGGCTGGCGAAGCTCAAAGACATCCTCACCGGCCACATCGATCGGGCGAAGAAGACCGGCCTCTATCGCCTCTACAGCCTGCACGATGGGCTGCCGCGCGCCGCCTACGTCGTCGCCGCCCTGGTGCTGTTCGGCGGCGGCGCCGGGATCGTCCGCCATGCTCGGCGACAGGCAGCCGCCAGTGCGCCGATCCAACAGGTGCGCCTCGCGGCGGCGCCCGAGGTGCCCTCTGCAGGGGTTGTGACTGCCGTCATGCCGGCGCCCCCCACGGCGCCCAGGCCGCTGCCCGGGCGCCCCGCCGGGTCACTGGCGCGCGTCGAGATCGCCGGCCTAGGCGCCTCCGGCGTGGCACGCGTCGATGGCCAAGCCCTGGCGCGTCATCGCCACGGCCCCTTACGTTTGAGCCTCGGGCAGCACGTCTTCGAATTTGTCGGCCGCGGCGGCGTCGCCCTGCGTCGCGTCGTCACCCTCGGCAACGTACCCTTGCGCTTCCAGGTCGACCTACGTCGTCGTCAAGTGCGGCTGATCTTTCACAAAACCTGAAAGGTGACCGCCAGGGCGTAGCTCATGCGGATCTCCGACGCTGCGGCTGCGCCGGCGGGCACCAGGCGGTTGCGGCGGGTCACGGTGATGGTCTCGCTGCCTGGGCGCAGCAGCTTGGTGGGGATGAGCAGCTCGCCGAGGTCTTGGCGCAACGAGACGCTGTAGCCCGCCAGCGACAGATGAACGTCGACCTCGTCGGCCACCAGGCCGTCAGCGGTCTGCCAGCGCACCAACAGGTCGTGACCACGCACCAAGGTCTGGCCCTGCAGCGGCGAGCTGAGGGTGTGGCGGCCCGGGCCCTCAAGCTGACAGCTCAGGTTGCCGCCCGGCGCCTCGATGCGGATCAACAGGTGACGATGGTAGCCACCGAAGTCGGCGGTGGCCTCCTGGGTGGAGAAGATCTCTTGGGTGTCGGTGTCCACCAGCGTGATGGTGGGGGCCAGGCCGCCGACGTCGACCGCGTCGTCGCTGCGCATCGCCAAGTCGGGCGGCGCCTCCTCCTTGCCCGCCGCTGCGGTCGCCGCTGCCGAAGGTGCGTCTGCCGCCTCGCCGCCGCGGCGCATGACGTTGCCCGTCAGGGTGGTGGTGTCGCCGCGGTGAGGGGCGTAACCGAGGTTCAAATCGACGGTGAGCTGACGATCGCCCTGCCCAGGGTCGCTGTAGGCGCAGTGGCACAGAGCCAGCAGGCAGGCGACGGGGGCCCAGCCGCTGGCGCGCCTAGCTATAGAAGGTCACCCCCAGGACCACGTTGAACGAGAAGTTGCCGGGAGCGTTGATGATCAGCCAGCGTTGGATGTCCAGCGCCATGTGCAGGGCGAGGTCGCGCTTGAGGACAAACTCGACGCCGGGCTGCAGGTGCAGGGCCAGGACGTTGGGGTGGGGCAAAAAGACGTCGGCAAAGGCGCCGCCGCTGGGGCACAGCGGCAGGCTGCAAGGGTCGCCGGCAGTGCTGCTGAAGGTAAACAGGCGCATGTAGCTGAAACCAAGCTGCAGATAGGGGCGTTTGCGGTCGGTGAAAAAGTAATAGCGCACCCCGGGGACCGCCTGGATCCCCAGCTCCGTACCAATGTACGTCTTGGCGGCCTGGTCGAATTGGTAGTTGCGGCTGGTGTTGTCACTGCCCCAGGTGGCAAAACCGAACAGCCCCAGGTTGAGGTGGCCGATGAACCACCAGTGGTCTTCGTTGAGCTTGAAGTTGACCTCGGCCCCGAGCCGCTCGCCATAGGCCAGGCGGTTGGGCAGTGAGCTGTTAGAAAGCTGGTTGCCGCTGCCATCGAGGACGCCCGGCCGAGTGATGTACGTCCCGGCGAGGTCGAGCGCAAAGGCCGAGTTTTTGTACTGGGCGCTGGCCATCCGAGCGGGCGCAAGAGCCCCGAGCGACAGGAGCACGACCAAAAGACAACGGTTGAGGACGACGCAGGGCATAAGAGTTTGGTGGTAGACAGCCTCTGGGGTGCAAGTCAAGCCGCCAGAGCCCGGTAAGACAATTGACAAGGCGCCGGGGCTCTCGGTACGCTTCAGCTGGCCATCGCCTCCCCCCTCGCGCAGGACACTTTTCATGCCCACCGCCATTTCGCCGCCCTCCTGGATGTCCCTCGCTCCGCTGGCGCTGGGCCTGCTGTACGCTGTTGCCCTATTGGGTGCCTGGTGGAGCCTGCCGCCACGGCGGCGCGTGGCCCTTGGCTGCCTGGGACTGCTGCTGAGCCAGCCGCTGGCGTGTGCCTTCTGCGTCCACGACCCGATCAACCCGCAGGCCGCCCAGCACACTGCGTTTTGTGCCCAATACTACCATGAAAACAAGCTTCTCGAGGCGGAGGCGCGCTGTCGTTTGGCGCGCGAATTTGCGCCCAAATATGCCGAGCCGGTCAACCTGCTTGGGCTCATCGAGTACAGCCGCGGCCGGCACGAAAATGCCCGCAATTACTTTAAAGAGTCGATTGCGCTGAAGAACAACTTCGCCGAAGCGCACAACAACCTGGGCGCCATCTTCATGGACGAGCGCAACTACCCAGAGGCCTGCGACGCCTTCAGCCAGGCGCTGGAGATTGACCCAGGATACGTCAACGCACGGGTCAACTTGGCTCTATGCAAGTTTTACGCCGGCGACAATGCCGCCTCGCGCAAAGAGTACCTCAAGTGCATGGAGCTCGACCCGAAGGCCTGCGACTGCCGCCAGGGATTGGGCGTCTTGGCCGCAAGCAAACGCGATATCGACGAGGCCAAGCTGCAGTTTCAGAAGATGACCGAGATCTGCCCCGACAACCCCATCGCCCACTACAACCTCTGCCAGACCTTCTACGACATGGGCCAATGTGGCAACGCCCTCGAAGCCTGCATGCGTGCCGTGGCACTGAAGAACGACTACATCGAGGCCCGCAAGAACCTGACCGCGGCAACCCAATGCCTGGCCCTCGAAGACGGCGCCATCCGCGACTACATCGACCAGATCCGCAAAAGCCCCGGCAACGCCGAGCTGCACTTCAACCTGGGGGTCGTCTACGCCGAGAAGCACCTGACGCAGGCGGCCCTGGCCGAGTTTCTCAACACCATGAAGCTGCAGCCGGACTACGCCCTGGCCTACTACCGTGCCGCCAAGATCTACGACGAGGAAGTGCGCTCGGACGACACCATCCGCCTGTGCAAGCAATTCGTCGACCTGCTGCGCGACAACAAATACCGGGAGCAAAAAGAGTGGTGCATCCTGCGCGTCAAGGAGCTGCAGTATCAGTAGGCGAGAGGCCGCGGCTGCGACGTTTGGGCGCCCAAACCAGGCGTCGCCGCGGTGATCCGTCTGACCGCCGTCATCGACCTGGAGGGCCAGGCTCCGCGGGCGCTGACGCATGAGTCCAACGCCCTGACGCTGACCCTCGGCCGTGACACGTCGGCCGACTTTCAGCTGCCTTTGTCGACCATTTCGCGCCACCACGCGCGCATCAGCGCCACCGACAACGTCTACACCATCGAAGATCTGGCGTCGACGCACGGTACGTCGGTCAACGGCCGCCCCTTGGAGGCGGGACAAAAACGGGTGCTGCGCCACGGCGACGTCATCGAGCTGACCAAAGCCAAGATCACCTGCGCCATCGAGTCTGCCAAGGTGGCCTCGGCGGAGCCCGGCGAGGGAACTCAGGCGATCGCGGCGCGTGCGGTGCAGGGTATTTTGGGTCGGTTGGGCGAGGCCAAGACCGAGGGCCCGAGCCTGCGCATCATCGGCGGCGCCGGCGAGGGGACCCGCTTTGCCCTCAGCGGCGCGGTCCAGGAGTGGTCGATGGGCCGCTCGCGAGACTGTGAAATTGTCCTACAAGATCCCAACGTTTCGCGGCGCCACGCCCTGATCCGTAAGGACTGGAACGGTTTCTCCGTCCACGACCTAGGCAGCAAAAATGGCGTTCAGGTGGGCGACAAGCCGATCACCAAACGACGCCGCCTACACGACAAAGACGAGATCACCGTCGGCCCCATCCGCCTAGTGTTCGTGGATCCCGACGCCGACCTCCTCGCTTCGCTCAAGGACGTACCTGGGTTCGGCAGCGGCGAGGGCGAGCCAGACGAGGAGGAGGAGCCGGTCGACGAGGCGGGAGCGACCCAGCAGGCGCAGTCGGGCGAGGGCGATCCGGACGCTCCCTTTGGTGCCGAGGGCGCGTCGGCCGAGGCCCAGGCCGAGGCGGCCCAGAAGCCCGAGGCCGACGAGCTGGCCGGCATCGACCCATCTTTGCTGCAGGAAGCGCCGAAGGGCTTACAACGCAAAAATCTTGCCCTGCTCGGCGGCGTCGTCGCATTTGCGGTTCTGGGCGTCCTGGGACTTTGCCTCTTGCTGTTCTAAACGCGACGTAGCCCCTGAAGCCCGACCATGGGGCCCAGGGGCTACTTGCCTCCCTCACGTTTTTACGCGGCGGGGTGCTTCTTGATCGCCAGGCGGACCACGACGTGCGACTTCCGGCTTCCCGGCACTGCGCCGTAGAGCAGCAGGCAGTTGTCCTCTGCCCGGATCCCAGCGACGCGGATGTTCTGGGTGGTCACCCGCTCGTTGCCCATGCGCCCAGGCATTTTACGGCCTTTAAAGACGCGGCCTGGCCACTTACGGCAACCGATCGAGCCACCGTGGCGGAAATATTCGTGGGTACCGTGGGTCGCACGGAAACCGCCGAAGTGATGGCGTTTCATCACGCCGGCGGTGCCTTTGCCTTTGCTGGTGCCGATCACGTCGACCTTGTCGTTGACCGACAGCTCGAGGTCGCCGATGGAAACCGTCTGGCCGACCTCGAAGCGGCCCAGCGTGGCCTCGCTGACGCGGACCTCGCAGACGAAGCGCCGCGCCTGCTCGATGCCGCCGGCGGCCTTGAGCTGGCCTGCCTCGGGTTTGTTGACGCGGTGGGCGCTCTTTTGGCCGTAGCCCAGCACCAGAGCGTTGTAGCCGTCGCTGCGACCATTTTGACGCGCGCCGGCGAAGCGCTTGGCGAGCACCACACAGGGGCCGAGTTGCAGGACGGTGACGCCCAGCGCCCGGCCGTCTTCGGTGAAAATCGTCGTCATGCCCAGCTTCTCGCCGAGGATGCCTAACTTACGCTCTTTCATGACACTGTCCCTTTTGGGTCGGACGCGCAGCGGCAACATGCCGTGGTAGGTCCCGATGCGGCGGCCTATCGCAGGCGCGCCGCCGCTGTCAATTCAGCGTGCCGCTTCGAGGTAGAAGCCGAACTCGAAGCTGAGCTCTCCCAGCTCGTTGCAGAGCGCCGTCGGCGGGTGGGCAAAGGGGGCCGCGCGAGCGAAGGCGTCCAGGGCCGCCTGGTCCAGGGCCTCGAGGCCGCTGCTCTGAAGAACCCGTGCGGCGGTGAGGGCGCCGCCGCGATCGAGGGTCACCTCGAGGGTGGTGCTGCGCGACTGGACGCCATCCCAGTCGCTGCTTCGACCCCCACCCGCGAGGCTCTGCAGCGGCCGCCAGTGCTGTGCGACACCCCGCTTAATGCGGTTGAAGAAGCTGCTGTACTTGAATTCGCGGGCGTTGAGCAGGGTCTCGGTGCCCACCTGCAGCTGCGGCAGGGCGTCGAGGCTGCCGCCGCCACCGCCGGTGAGCCGTGCCAGCGCCCCAACCTCTGGCAGCAGATCCGCCATCGTCAACGCGGGTGTCGGCGTGGCAGCCGGCTGCGGCAGCTGCTGCATGCCTTGAGGCCGCAGCACCGAGGGATCAGCCACTGCCTCGCTGGTTTGGGGGCCCTTGGCAGGAGATGTGGCAGCTTTGGTTGGGTTGCCCACCGCCTTGTCGGCCAGACGCGGCGGCGCCGCCGAGGCTGGCTTGGGGGGATCCACGCCAGCAGCGCCTGCCGCCGCCCGCAGGGCGGCCGCTCCAAGGGGGGCCGCTCCAAGGGCGGCGCGCTGCTCCTTGGCCACGCGGCTGGCGCGCTCGGCGAGGAAGCGCGCGCTGGGGTCTTCTTGCACCGTCGACGACGCGGGCGCCGGCGGCAGCTCGACCACTTGGCCGTGCGGCAGCCGCTCCGGCCTAGGGGCCTTGGCGACGGGCTGCGCCGGCTTGGCTGGGCGCAGTCGTGCCGCCCGCGCCCGCTGAACTGCCGCCTGCTGTGCTGCGTCCAGGGGCACGCTGCGCAGCATGGCCGAGCTCGTCGGTGGCAGTCGGCGGCCCGCCACGGGGGGGCGCTGACCCCACAGCCGCAGCAGCAGCAGATGCAGCACCAGCGAGGTGGCCAGGGCCATACCAAGCCGCCAACGACGACGTACCATGTTAAGACCCATGGGCCAAAGACTCGCAGGCGTGGGGGCCTGGCGCAAAAGATTTGCTTGACGGCGGCCCTAGGCTTGGTTATAGCCGCCTTCTCAAAATTTAACCGGGCAGACAGGACAAACCATGCCGACAACCAATCAGTTGGTGCGCAAGGGCCGAAAATCCTCCAAGCGCAAGAACAAGTCGCCCGCCATGGAGCGAAACCCCTTCAAACGCGGGGTATGCCTCAAAGTTAGCACCGTCACCCCGAAAAAGCCCAACAGCGCGCTGCGTAAGGTCGCCAGGGTCAAAGTGACCAACGGCCACGAAGTCACCTGCTACATCCCCGGGGTTGGCCACAACCTGCAGGAGCACTCCGTCATCATGTTTCGTGGCGGTCGCGTCAAGGACCTGCCAGGTGTGCGCTATCACATCGTCCGCGGCGTTCTGGACACCACCGGCGTCGATGGCCGCAAACAGAGCCGCTCCAAGTACGGCGCCAAGCGCCCCAACTAACCGCCACAGGATCTGCCATGCCCCGCCGTCGAGAAGTCCCTAAACGCCGCATTACTCCCGATCCCAAGTTTGGCGATCGGCTCGTCGCCAAGTTCGCCAACGTTTTGATGTATGGCGGCAAAAAAGGCACTGCCGAGCAAATCCTCTACCTGGCCCTCGACAAGTTGCGCGCCAAGAACACCGATGAAGACCCCGTCAAGGTGTTCAAAAAGGCCCTCGACAACGTCAAGCCCATGGTCGAAGTCAAGGGCAAGCGGGTCGGCGGCACGACCTACCAGGTCCCCATCGAGGTGCGGCC
>JBBSTS010000020.1:0-10069 GCA_038235675.1 Myxococcota bacterium
AGGGCGAAAACCTGCCCCACCAGGCCCCCATCGGTCACCACCAGCTGCGCCAGCGGCGGCGCGCCGAAAGGCGCAGGCGCCGAGGGCTGCGGCACGGCGGCGGCGACGGGCGCAGAAGAGGGTGCAGGCGACGAAAACGCCGCCGGCGCCGGCGCCGGCGGCGAGGGCGGGGGCAGGGCGATGGGATCCTCTGGAGGCGGCGCCGCAGCAGGCGAAGGGATCAGGCGCTCGACCCGCCCCTGGGTGAGGTCGCCGCGGCCGGCCGTATCGACGACAAAGGCGCCCGTCTGGCTCATCTCCAGCCAGCGGTCGGCCCCCTCGTCGAAGTTGTCCCAGGCGGAATCGCCGGCGCGGGCGGGCGGCGACGGTCTTAAGGCCGCGGGCTTCGGGGGCAAAGGATCGGGCGCCTCTTCGGGCCCACCGTGGGACAGGGTCTCCTCGAAGGGTGAGGCTTCGGGCGGCCCATCGAAGGGGTTCTGCGTGTCGGGCTCGGTGCCCTCCGGCGCGGCGCCGTCGGCGTCGCTGCCGGGGTCGGCGCCTTCGTCGGCGTCGACGGGACGCTCGACGGTCCGCTGGAGGTCGCGTCGCGGTCGCTTGCCGCCACGCTTTGCGTTGTCCTGCGAGCCCATGCCAACAGTATAACAAAGAAGCGCTCACCTTGACACGCGCTGGCCAGCCGGGCATGCAGGGATCGCTTTGTCCGCCATGCTTCACCCCTTCGCCCCCTCTCCCGACTCACGGCTCATCGAGCTGACGCACCTGCGCGAGGAGATCAGTTACGCATTGCAGCATCGCGGCGAGCGGCTGTTGGAGGCACAGGACCCGGCCGTCGAGCTCCAGCAGCTGGCGCCCCTGCAGGCCTTCTTCGTCTTCAAAGAGCTCGGCCTGCATGCCGCCGGACCGCTGCTGCGCCACGCCACCGCCGAGCAGCTGCAGGCCTGTGTCGACCTGGACTGTTGGCCGCAGGAGGCGCTCGCCTGCGAGGAGCTCGACGCCTGGTTGGGGGCCGCCGCCGCCGAGTCTGGCGAGGCGCTGGCGGAAACCTTTTTGGCCCTGGACGAGGAGGTGCAGATCCTCTTTTTGCGCCGCGTCCTGCTGGTCCACGCGCTGCACACCGACAGCGACCCCACCGTGCCCGACGCCATGTTGGAGCAGGGCTACTTCAACACCCCAGACGGGCTCTTCACCCTGACCCTCTGCCAGCCCGAGGCAGAGCTGGACCCGGTCGAGATTGAGTCGGCGCAGGAGCTGCTGCCCACCACCAGCGACGACTTCGACATCGAGCCCTTCGTGCTGGTCGAGGCCCTCTATCGGCACGACCCCGACGACGCGCGGCGCCTGTTGCTGGCCGCCAAGTGGGAGCTCGATGCCGAGGTGGAGGAGCGGGCCCTACAGTTTCGCGCCGCTCGCCTGGGCGACATGGGTTTTTCCAGCCGCCTCGAATCGCTGCAGATCTTTGCGCCGCCGCCGGCAGCGCCCCCTGCCCGCCTCCTGCAACCCGGCGAGGGCGCCCGCCTGCCGGCGCCCTACGCTGCGGCGCTACGCTCCGGTGGCCTGCTGGTGGCGGCCTGGAATGGCATGGCGGGCCGCCGCGACAGCACGCGCCTCGAAGCCGAGCTCATCACCCTCATCAACGCTCTGTTGCTGACCGGCGGCGGCGGGGCCCGTGACATGCAGGGCGTTTTGCGCCGCGCGACGGAGGTCGAGGCAACTTTGAGCCTCGGCCTGCTGGCACTGCAGCAGGTCGACGCGGAGGCACGGGCCGACGTCGCTCGCGCCAGCCGCGACTTGGCGGCCTGGCCGCTGCAGGACATCTTTCGCCACGGTTTTGCCGCCAGCGCGGCGCTGCGGGCGCAGGCCGATGCCTGGGAGCAGAGCACCGCAGGTGGCAGCTTCTTGGCCCAAGCCAGTGAGCGCGACGACGCCGTTGGCATGGACCAAGCTTTTTTGCGAGGCCTGTTGCAGCGCCCGCCTTGCTGGAGCGAGCGCACCCCACCGGCCCGACAGCGCCGCAGGCGCTGCGCGAGCCGGCCCAGGTGGCGATGGCCGCAGCACGTCTGCAGGCCCTTATCGCCTCGACTTAGACAATCCGTCCCAAAGCCTTGTCCACCTGGCGCTGCATCGCCGCCTGGATCTGCGAGGCCATCGGCCGCACCATCAGCCCCAACTTCAAGTTGATCTTGAGGTTGGTGGGGCTGAGGGCAAGGGTGCCACTGACCCCCGTACCGTTGACCGTGGCGACGTCGCCCTGCCAGCTCAGCTGCACCCCGAAGCGCTCGGACAGCTTCTTTTCCAGTGCCGCCACGCGCTCGCGCGCCCCTTCCAGGCCCAAATCGTGCGCCTGTTCGAACTCGATCTCTTTGGCCATCGGCTCCTCCTTGCCCAGACCCTAACGCATGCGGGCGACCCAACGCACGCGGCAGAGCACCACGTGCGCACACTTCTGTCGCCGTCGACAGGGCGTGGGCTTGGCGCGCTTGGAGCGGCCATGGCATGGTGCCGCGATGGTAGCGGCCAGCGACTTCACCCATCTCCACCTGCATTCGCAGTATTCCCTGCTCGATGGCGCCATCCGCATGGACGAACTGCTCCCGGCGGTGGTCGAAAAAGGCATGAACTCCGTGGCGGTCACCGACCACGGCAACATGTTCGGCGCAGTGCACTTTTACAAAACCGCGAAGAAGCACGGCGTCAAGCCCATCTTGGGCTGCGAAGCCTACGTCGCCGGCGGCAGCCGCCACGACCGCCAGAGCCGCGACAGCGCCCACCTGGTGCTGTTGGCCAAGGACAACGAGGGCTACAAAAACCTCTCCTACCTCATCTCCATGGGCTTCATGGAGGGCTTTTACTACAACCCCCGCATCGACAAGGAGCTGCTCAAAAAGCACAGCAAGGGCCTCTACGGCCTGTCAGCCTGCCTGGGCGGGGTGGTCAACCGCACCTATCTGCGCGACGGCGAGGCGAAGGCTGCGGCAGTGGCCAAAGAGTACAGCGCGCTGTTCGAGCCCGGCCACTTCTTCTTGGAGCTGCAGAGCAACGGCCTGCCCGAGCAGGCACGCGCCAACCAGGCCCTGATGTCGATGGGCAAGCACTACAACCTGCCGATGGTCGCCACCGCGGACTCCCATTACCTGCGTCCGCAAGACTCCGCCGCCCACGAAATCCTCATGTGCATCGGCCAGGGGCGCAGCCTCGAAGAGTTTCGCCAAAAGATGGGCCATTCCGACGAGCTCTACGTGCGCAGCGCCGCCGACATGTACCAGAGCCTGGGCTCGCTCTGCCCCGAAGCCCTGGAAAACACCGTCCGCATCGCCAAGAACTGCAACGTCGAGCTCAACCTCAGCGACACCTTCCTCCCCAGCTACGGCGTGCCCGCCGGGCAGAGCCGTGAAAGCTATCTAGAGCAGCAGAGCGTCATGGGCCTGGCGCAGCGCATCAAGGAGGCCCTCTACCCGATCGACCGCGCCGCCTATCGCCAACGCCTCGACTACGAGCTCGGCGTCATCACCAAGATGGGCTTCGCCGGCTACTTCCTCATCGTCTGGGATTTCATTCGCTACGCCCGCCAGAGCGGCGTGCCGGTCGGTCCCGGCCGCGGCAGCGGCGCCGGCTCGCTGGTGGCCTGGTGCCTGCGGATCACCGACCTCGACCCCATCCCCTACGACCTGCTGTTCGAGCGTTTTTTAAATCCCGACCGCGTCAGCATGCCCGATTTCGACATCGACTTCTGTCAGGACCGTCGCAACGAGGTGCTGGCTTACGTTTCGCGCAAGTACGGCAGCCAAAACGTCGGCCAGATCGTCACCTACTCGCAGCTGTCGGCCAAAAGCGTCATCAAGGACGTTGGCCGCGTCCTGCAGCTGCCCTTCGCCGAGGTCAACGCCCTCACCAAGCTGATCCCAGGCCTGGTCAACGGCAAAAAGGTGAGCATCGACCAAGCGCTGCAGATCGAGCCCAAGCTACGCGAGGCGCAGCGCGACAAGCCGATCTACGCCAAGGTCATCGACATCGCCCGCTCGCTCGAGGGACTCAACCGCCAGACCGGCATGCACGCTGCGGGCATCGTCATCGGCGACAAACCGTTGTGGGAGTACGTCCCGGTCTGCCGCGGCAAAGAGGGTGAGCTCATCACCCAGTTTGCCAAGGACGAGGTCGAGCAGGCGGGCCTGGTCAAGTTCGACTTTTTGGGCCTCAAGACCCTCACCGTCATCGCCGCCGCCGAGGCCCACGTTCGCCGCCGCGGCGGCGACGGGCCACTGGGCAAAAATGTCGATTTTTCGGTGGCGCGCGCCCCCTTGGGCGACCCCAAGGTCTACGCTCTGATCTCCGCGGCCGACACCGACGGCGTCTTCCAGCTGGAGTCGAGCGGCTTCAAGGAGCTGCTCAGCCGCCTGCGCCCCGACCGCTTCGAGGACATCGTCGCCGCCGTCGCCCTCTACCGCCCCGGGCCGCTCGACGCCGGGATGGTGGACGACTACATCAACCGCAAGCACGGCCGCAAACAGGTGGCCTACCCGCACCCTGTCTGCGAAGCGATCTTGGACACCACCTACGGGGTGATCGTCTACCAAGAGCAGGTCATGCGCATCGCCGTGGCCCTGTGCGGCTTCTCGATGGGCGAGGCGGACATTTTGCGCAAAGCGATGGGCAAAAAGCAGGCCCATGTCATGGCCCAGATGCGGCAGAAATTCGTCGCCGGGGCGGTGGCCAAGTCGCAGAT
Organism: Myxococcota bacterium; assembly: GCA_038235675.1. Classification (GTDB taxonomy): domain Bacteria; phylum Myxococcota; class XYA12-FULL-58-9; order XYA12-FULL-58-9; family JBBSTS01; genus JBBSTS01. Next base: position 4,721 of record JBBSTS010000020.1, read on the forward strand.
GCCGCAGGAGCAGGCGGTCGACCTTTTCACCCAAATCGAAAAGTTTGCCGGCTACGCCTTCAACAAGTCCCACAGCGCCGCCTATGCGGTGATCAGCTACCAGACGGCCTACCTCAAGGCCTACTTTCCCGTCGAGTTCACCGCCGCGCTGCTCTCCACCGAGATGCGCGACCAAGACAACGTCGTGCGCTACATTACCTCGGCACGCGAGCACGGCATCGGCGTGCTGCCGCCCTGCGTTAACCGCTCGCAGCGTGACTTTACCGTCGTCGACGACGACGAAGGCCGTGCGCACATCCTCTTCGGCCTCGGAGCGGTCAAGGGGATCGGCGACCAGGCCATCGACAGCATCGTCGCCGGCCGCAAAGAATCTTTTTTCACCTCCCTGCACGACTTTTGCGAGCGGGTCGACCTCAAGAAGGTCAACCGCCGAGTGCTGGAGGCGATGGTCAAAAGCGGCGCGTTCGCCGACTTTGGCCGCCCGCGGGCACAGCTGTTCGAGGCGCTGGAGGCCGCGTTGGAGTCCGGCGCCCGCGCCAGCCGCGACCGCGGCGACGGCCAGACGAGCCGCTGTGCCGCCTTTGGCGCCAGCCTGCCGGCCCCCCAGGCGGGCGGCGATCCGCTGCATCAGCGCCTGCCGGATGTGCCCGAGTGGCCCACCCGCGCGCTGCTGCGCAACGAGAAGGAGGCTCTGGGTTTCTACATCACCGGCCATCCGCTCGACAGCTACGCCAGCGAGCTACCCCGGCTGTGCAGCGGCACCACCGCCAGCCTCGCCCGCGAGGCCGCAGCCCTGGGCGAGGGCGCCAGCCGCGGCCGCGCCCCCGAAGTTTCCCTCGCCGGCGTCGTCGTCGCCCTGCGCGAGCGGCCGCTCAAAAACGGCAATGGCCGGATGGGCTTCGTCACCTTGGAGGACCTGCACGGCAGCTGCGAGGTGCTGGTGTTCAGCAAGGTTTTCGCCCAGAGCGAGGCGCTGTTGCGCAGCGACGAGCCGGTGCGCGTCTGCGGCGCCCTGATCGTCGAGGGCGACGACGAAGGGGCTGGGCAGATGAAGATCCGCGCCACCCACATCGAGAGCCTCAGCGACGCCCGCCGCAGCAAAACCCGTGGCCTGAGCCTGCGGCTGCCCGTCGCCCGTGCCGAGCCCGACATCCTCGCCGAGCTGCGCAAAATTCTGCGTGACCACGGCGGCCAGGTGCCGGTGCGCCTGACGCTGGTGGCGCCGCAGCAGTTCGAGGCCGACGTCGACCTCGAACGCGCCTGCAGCAGTCGCCCGACCGAGGAGCTGCTGCTGGCCCTGGCCCAGCTCCTCGGCCCAGAGGCAGCGCAGCTGCGCTAGAGCCCCTCTCAACAACCTATGTCTGCGGCGGGAAGGGTCGCTGCGTCGCGCCGGTGTAGAGCTGGCGTGGGCGACCGATGCGGGTGTCGTGCTCCATCATCTCTTTCCACTGGGCGATCCAGCCGGGCAGGCGGCCCAAGGCGAACAGGACGGTGAACATGTTCACCGGGAAACCCAGCGCCTTGTAGATGATGCCCGAGTAGAAATCGACGTTGGGATAGAGCTTGCGCTCGATGAAGTAATCGTCCTTCAGGGCGGCCTCCTCGAGCTCTTTGGCGATGTCCAGCAGCGGGTCGCTGACGCCCATCTTGGCCAAAACGCGGTCACAGTGGCCCTTGATGATCTTGGCGCGCGGATCGAAGTTTTTGTAGACGCGATGGCCAAAGCCCATCAGCTTGACCTTGCTTTTTTTGTCCTTGGCTTGGTCGATGAAGCGGCGCACATCGCCGCCGCCCGCCTTGATCTCGGCGAGCATCTCCAAAACCATCTGGTTGGCGCCGCCGTGGCGGGGACCCCAGAGGGCGCAGATCCCCGCGGTGATCGAGGCATAGAGGTTGGCGTGCGAGCTGCCAGCCAGGCGCACCGTCGAGGTGCTGCAGTTCTGCTCGTGATCGGCGTGGAGGATGAAGAGCACGTCCATCGTCCGCGCCAGCTCCTCGTCCATCTCGTACGGGGCGGTGGGCAGGCCAAACATCATGCGCAAAAAGTTTTGCGAGTAGGACAGGGCGCTGTCTGGGTACATGTAAGGCAGGCCGCGCGACTTGCGATAAGCGAAGGCGGTGATGGTGGGCAACTTGGCGATCAGCCGGCGGATGGTCAGGTCGATCATCTTCGCGTCGGTGACGCTGTTGCTGTCTTCGTAGAAGGTCGACAGGCCCGAGACCACCGACGACATGATGGCCATCGGATGGGCATCGGGCGGAAATGCGTCGTAGAAGCGGCGCATATCCTCGTGGATGAGGTTGTGCTGGCCGAGGCTGTGGGTGAAGCTCTCCAGCTCCTTAGGCTCGGGCAGGTGGCCGTAGATCAGCAGGTAGCTTACCTGCATGAAGGAAGCCTTCTGTGCCAGCTCCTCGATGGGGTAGCCGCGGTAGCGCAATATCCCCTTGTCGCCATCGATGTAGGTGATGGCGCTTTTGCAGGAGCCGGTGTTGCCGTAGCTCTCGTCCAGGGTGATGGCACCCGAGGCGGCGCGCAGGCTGGAGATGTCGATGGCCACCTCTTTTTCCGGGCCGTCGAGCACCGGCAGGGTGTACGTCTTGCCGTCGAGGGTGAGGGTAGCACTTCGGGTCATGGTACGTCTCGCTTGAAAAGATGTGTTTGCCACGGAGTTTGGGCGTTTGCTGGCAAAAAGGCCAGGATTTTCTTACCCAGCATCGCTTGCGCGCTCGCGCAGGGCTGCGCTAAACCGGGCCCGTGCAGCGCCGTTGCTGTCACCTTTGACCCGAGGCGAGCCGTTATGGCGACCATCAAGCACGATTTCACCGCCGAGCTGTTGCTCAACAAGCACGCCGAGCCCGAGTCTTTCGCCTTTAAAGCGGGCCAGAGCGTCGACCTGATGCAAACCTGGGACCGCCACTACCTCATCAAGGATGCCGACGGGCACTTCTTTACCGTCTCCAAAGACAAGCTCGACCTTGAGTAAGCTGCCCGCCGACGGCGCCGCTCTGCGCCAGCACTTCGTCGATTACTTCGTCGGCCTCGGCCACCTCACGGTGCCCAGCGCCCCGTTGGTCACCCGGGGCGACCCCAGCCTCATGTTCGTCAATGCTGGCATGGTGCCGTTCAAGGACATTTTTTCTGGCCAACAACGCAGCCCCATGCGGCGCGCCGTCAGCGTGCAAAAATGCATGCGGGTTTCCGGCAAGCACAACGACCTCGAGGAGGTGGGGCGCACCGCCCGCCACCACACGTTCTTCGAGATGCTGGGTAATTTCTCCTTCGGCGACTACTTCAAAGAAGCGGCGATCGACTACGCCTGGAACTTCATTCGCCGCGAGCTACAGCTGGACCCCAAGCGCCTGTGGGTCACCGTCTTCGCCGGCGACGCCCAGACGCCGCCCGACGACGAGGCCCGCGCCCTGTGGCGTAAGATCAGCGGCCTCCCAGACGCACGCATCCTGGGCATGGGCGCCGCCGACAATTTTTGGCAAATGGGCGAGCGCGGCCCCTGCGGCCCCTGCTCGGAGATCCATTACGACCAGGGCGAGGGCCCGGTGGGCGCCGCCGACTTTGCCAGCGGCCGGGTGATGGAGATCTGGAACAACGTCTTCATGCAGTTCGACCGTCAGGCGGACGGTGCCCTGCAGCCATTGCCTGCCCCCTGTGTCGACACCGGCATGGGCCTCGAGCGCGTCGCGGCACTTCTGGCCGGTGTCGACTCGAACTACCACAGTGACCTGTTTTTGCCCCTCTTGGACCGCATCTCGGGCGCCAGCCACAAGCCCTACGGCCGCAGTACCGCGGCCGACGACGTGTCGATGCGGGTGGTGGCCGACCACGCCCGCAGCACCGCGTTTCTGGTGGCCGACGGTGTGCAGCCCAGCAACGACGGCCCCGGCTACGTCCTACGCCGGCTCATGCGCCGCGCCATTCGCCACGGCCGCCGCCTGGGCGCCGCCGACGACCTGTTGGCGCAGGCCTGCGAGACGGTGGTCGAGCAGTTTTGCGGCGCCTATCCGGAGCTGCAGGCGGCGCAGGCGCGCATCGCCCACGTCGCCGCGGGCGAGGCCGAGGCCTTCAACCGCACCCTCGACCATGGCCTCAAGGTCTTCGCCGACGCCGCTGCATCGCTGCGCGCGGCCGGCGAGCGCCGCCTGTCGGGGGAAACCCTCTTCCGCCTCTACGACACCTACGGCTTTCCGGTCGACCTGTCGGCGGTGCTCGCCGAGGAGCAGGGACTCACCCTCGACCAGGCGGGTTTCGACGCGGCGATGGCCGCGCAGCAGGCGCGCAGTCGCGGCAGCAACGTTGGCGAGGCGGCGGTGGGAAACCATTACAAAGGCTGGCTCGCGTCTTTGGGCCCCAGCCGCTTCATCGGCGGCGACGCCGAGGACGTGCCGCCTGCCGAGCGGCAGGGACTCTGGCGCCTCGGCGAGCTGGACGGCAACGCGCTGCTGGAGGCGCAGGTGCAAATCGTTGCGCTGGGACAGAGCGAGCGCGACCTTACGCAGCTGGTGCATCCGGGAGGCGACGCGCCGCCGCTGCGCTGCGAGGTGGTGCTGCAGCCCACCCCATTTTACGGCGAGGCCGGCGGCCAGGCGGGCGATACCGGCCTGCTGCAGCTTGCAGAGGGCGGCCTCGCCCGAGTCGTGGACAGCCGCCGGCCACTCGCCGAATTGAGCGTCGCCACCGTCGAGCTGCTGTCGGGCACGTTGGCGGTGGGCGCGCAGGTATGGGCCGGCTACGGGATCCGTCGCCGACAACAGATCCGGGCGCATCACAGCGCCACCCACCTGCTGCAGGGCGCCCTGCGCGCGGTCCTGGGTGCGCACGTCGGCCAGGCCGGATCCTTCGTCGGCCCCGACCGCCTCCGTTTCGATTTTACCCACCCTCGCGGCCTGAGCCCCGCCGAGCGCACCGCCGTCGAAGCACACCTCACCGAGCGCATCGACCGCGACGCGCTCGCCGAAATTTTTGAGGTCAGCCAGGCGCAGGCGCGCGCCATGGGCGCCATCGCCATGTTCGGAGAAAAATACGGCGAGCGCGTCCGCGTCCTGCGCCTGGCCGATTCCATCGAGCTGTGCGGCGGCACCCACGTCGCTGCCACCGGCGACATCGACCTGTTCTTGTTGCTCAGCGAAGGCGCCGTCAAAAGCGGCGTGCGCCGCGTCGAGGCGGTGGTCGGCGACGCCGCCCGCCGACGCGTGCGCCAGCTGGCGACGCTGCTGCAGCGGGCCCACTGCATCGTCTTAGGCCTGCCGCCGCCGGCGGCCGACGACGACGCGCCCGTGGCCGCCGACGAGCAGGCGGCGCTCGACTGGCTGGCGCGCTTGGCGCCGCCAAAAGCG
>JBBSTS010000021.1:0-10063 GCA_038235675.1 Myxococcota bacterium
AAACCACTGGGTCGACATCGAGTCGGGCAGCAGCAAGTTTCACCTGGTCGGCCTGCCGGCGGAAGAGTTTCCCGCCCTCCCCGACCACGACGAGCTGCCGCGGGCGCCCCTGCCAGCCGCCAAGCTGCAGCTGCTCATCGACCGCACTGCGTTTTGCGTCTCCAACGATGAGAACCGTCACAACCTCAGCGGCATCTACTGTGAGTCGCCCAAACCAGGCGTTTTGCGCATGGTCTCTACCGATGGCCACCGGTTGGCCTGGGCCGAGGGAGTCTTCGATTCTGCTTTGAAACTGGACAAAGGCGCTTTGGTGCCGCGCAAGGGCTTTGCCGAGCTCAAACGCATCATCGGCGACAGCCCAGGGGTAGAGAACGTTCAGGTGGGCTTCTCCGCCACCAACGGCATCTTCGTGGTCGGCCGCGTCACCCTCACCACCCGCCTCATCGACGGTCAGTTTCCCGACTACACCCAGGTGATCCCCCAAAGCAGCAACCGTCGCATCAAGCTGCCGCGCAGCGGCTTTGTTGATGCGTTGCAGCGCGTGTCGCTGTTGGCACAGGGTCGCGCCCACGGCGTGCAGTTCAATTTTTCCGAAGACAACCTCGACTTGGTCGCCGAGGACCCCGATTTCGGCGATGCCCACGAGAGCCTGCAGGTCGACTACAAAGGCGAGCCGCTTAGCGTCGGCTTCAACGCCCGCTACATCCTCGACGTCCTCAAGCTGATCTCCGAAAAAGCCATCAGCATCGACCTGGCCGACAACCTCTCGCCCGGCGTGCTGCGCCCTGCGGACGACATGGGGTTCTTGGCGGTCGTGATGCCCATGCGGATCTGATCCGCCAACCCCACGGCATGCGCATCGAGCAGCTGCGGCTGCAGCACTTTCGTAACCTGGCGGCTGCCCACCTGGTGCCCTCAGAGGCCGCCTGCATCGTTTTGCAGGGGGACAACGGCCAGGGCAAGACCAACCTGCTCGAGGCCCTGTACATGGTCGCCACCGGCCGCTCATTTCGGCACGCGGCGGCGCGGGAGATGCTGGCCCACGGTGAAGCAGCTGGCCGCATCGAGGCGGTCTGGCAGCGCCGCGGGGTGCGCCATCAGGTAGAGGTGCGGCTGCGCGCCAATGGCCGCAGCCTGATGGTCGATGGCCGCCACCTGCGTCAGGCCACGGCGCTGCTCGAGATGCTGAACATGGTGGCCTTTTTCCCCGACGATCTGCGCATCGCCCAGGGCAGCCCCGAGCACCGCCGCCGCTTTGTCGACCGCGCCGCCGCAAACGCCGTCCCCGCCTTCGCAGCCAACGCCATCGCCTATGCCAAGGCCCTCAAGGCCCGCAATGCCCTCTTGCGGGCGGATGGTCGCCTGGACCTGCAGCAGGTGAGCGCCTACGACGCACAGCTGGTGCGCTACGGCACGCCCCTGCACCTGGCCCGCTGCCAGGTTCTGGCGGCCCTGCGGCCGCTGGCGCAGGCGATCTTTGCGGCCTTGATGCCGGCGGCGGCGACGCTGCAGCTGCGTTTGATGGGGGGGCTGTGGGCCGCTGACGACGGTGAGCTCGAGGGCGCCAACGCGGGCGAGGCCGTCGCAGCGCGCTTTGGCACCAGCCTGCAGCAGTCGTGGGCGCGCGACAGGGCCCGCCGGACGACCAGCGTCGGACCCCACCGAGCCGACCTGCTGGCGTTTTTGGGCCGCGCCGACATCCGTGCCTTTGCCTCTCAGGGGCAACAGCGTGCCATTGTTTTGGCTTTGAAGCTGGCCGAGGTCGAGGCACTGCAGGCGCGGCTGGGCGAGCCGCCCATCCTCTTGCTCGACGACGTCTCCTCTGAGCTCGACGGGCGCTGCAGCCGCCACCTTTTCGCCGCCGTCGAGCGCCTCGGCTGCCAAACCTGGGTGACGACGACGGGCGCCTCGCCGCTGCCCCTGCAGGGGGCGACCCAGCGCTTCGAGGTGGCCAAAGGACGATGGTCTTGAGCGTGCTCGGTGCTTTGTTTGGCGCCGCAACCGTGTTAATTCAGGGGCCGCTTTGTGTGAGGAGGCTGACCCTTTGACTGTGCCATCGCCAACCCAAGTCGATACGAGCTACAACGCCGACCGCATCAAGGTTCTCAAGGGCCTCGAAGCCGTCCGCAAACGCCCCGGCATGTACGTCGGTGACACCGACGACGGCTCCGGATTGCACCACCTCGTCTTCGAGGTGGTCGACAACTCCATCGACGAGGCGCTCGCCGGCTTCTGCAACGAGATCTCGGTGACCATCCGCCAAGACAACTCGGTGACCCTGGTAGACGATGGCCGCGGGATCCCGGTGGACGAGCACCCGACCGAGAAGCGGCCCGCCGCCGAGATCATCATGACGGTGCTGCATGCGGGCGGCAAATTCGACAGCGACACCTACAAGGTGTCCGGCGGCCTACACGGCGTGGGGGTGTCGGTGGTCAACGCCCTCTCCGCTCAGCTGCGCCTGGAGATCTACCGCAACGGCCACGTCTACCGGCAAAACTATGCCTGTGGCATCCCCGTCGACGACCTGCAGGTGGTCGGCGACACGACGCGTAGCGGCACCATGATCACGTTCAAACCCGATGCCAGCATCTTTACCCATACCGAGTTTTCCTACGACATTTTAGCCAATCGCCTGCGCGAGCTGGCCTTTTTAAACCGTGGGATCCGCATCGTCTTCAAAGACGAGCGCACCGACAAGTCCGATTTGTTTATTTACGAGGGCGGCATCGTCTCCTTCGTCGCGCATCTGAACGCCAACAAGGTCGGTCTCCATCCCGATCCTATTTATTTTTCCCAGAGTATAGGCAACGTGGCCCTGGAGATGGCCATCCAGTGGACCGACAGCTTCTCAGAGAACCTGTTCGCCTACACCAACAACATTCCCAACCGGGATGGCGGCACCCACGTCTTTGGTTTTCGCAGCGGCCTCTCCAAGTGCATCGGCAGTTACGCGCAGCGCAACGACCTGCTTAAGGGCGGCAAGATCGTTCTAAACAGCGAGGACATGCGTGAGGGCCTGGTGGGGGTCCTGTCGCTGAAGATGCACGACCCAAAATTCTCGTCGCAAACCAAAGAAAAATTGGTAAGCAGTGAGGTGAAGGCGCCCGTCGAGCAGCTGGTGATCGAACAGCTGCAGATCTACCTGGAAGAAAACCCCGCCGCTGCCAAAAGTATCGTGCAAAAATGCATCGAGGCATCTCGCGCCCGTGATGCGGCGCGCAAAGCGCGCGACCTTACGCGGCGAAAAGGAGCGTTGGACCAGGCCAACCTGCCGGGAAAATTGGCGGACTGTCAGGAGCGCGACCCGGCGCTGTGCGAGCTGTACATCGTCGAGGGGGACTCCGCCGGCGGCTCCGCCAAACAGGGGCGCGCGCGGCGAAATCAGGCGGTGTTGCCGCTGCGAGGCAAGATCCTCAAAGTCGAAAAAGCCCGTTTCGACAGCAAGCTCACCTCCGACACCATCCTCACCTTGATCACCGCGATGGGGACTGGCATCGGCGTCGACGACTTCAACATCGCCAAGTTGCGCTACCACAAGGTCATCATCATGACCGACGCGGACGTCGACGGCAGCCACATCCGCACCCTTCTGCTGACGTTCTTCTACCGTCACATGCCCGAGGTGTTGCGCCGCGGCCACCTCTACATTGCCCAGCCGCCGTTGTTTAAAACGGTGCGTGGAAAAAAAGAGAAATACCTCAAAGATCAGGAGGCATTGGACAACGAGCTGCTGAGTTTGGGAATCGAAAAAATCAGCCTGCGCAGCGGCGAGAAGACCCTGACTCGGCCGTTGCTGTTGGCCCTGTGCCAGACGGCATTGGCCTACAAAAAGGCGCTCGCCGCCAGCGATCGGCGGCGTGACAGCCGGGTCATCGACGCGATGCTTAAATGTGGCCAGCTGGAAGCGGCCGATCTGGCTCAGGCAGAGCTGCCGCCGCGGTTTTCTGACGTCGAAGCCTACCTGCGGCGCCACAGCCCCGAGGCGCTGCCGTGGAAGCTGAGCCTGCAGGAGGACAGCGAGCATCGCAGCCGCCGCTGGTCGATCACCACCCTGCGCCAAGGGACCGACAAGGTCTCGCTGTTCGACGTCAGCTTCTTCGAAAGTCCAGAGTATCTCGAGCTGCGGCGCCTGCACGATGCCCTCAATGCTTACGGCAGCGGCCCCTTCGACCTGCATCACGAGGGGACGGATGAGAACGAGCAGGTGGCGCAGATGGCGGACGTCATGGAGCGCGTCCAGGCGATGGCCCGCCGTGGCCTGAGCATTCAACGCTACAAAGGTCTCGGCGAGATGAATCCCGAGCAGCTCTGGGATACGACGATGAACCCCAGCAACCGCACGCTGCTGGCGGTGCGGGTGGACGACGCGGTTGCCGCCGACGCCATCTTCACCGTTTTGATGGGCGACCAGGTCGAGCCGCGGCGGGCCTTCATCGAGCGCTTCGCGCTCGACGTCCGCAACCTAGACATTTAACCGCAGGCTCGAGGACCGCGCGATGCAGGCAGCCCTTTTAGGAACTGGCCACTATGTTCCCGACCAGGTGGTCGACAACGCCCAGCTGTGCACGCGAATGGACACCTCAGACGCCTGGATCCGTCAGCGCACCGGCATCGGCGCACGTCGCCACGTCGACTTCATCAATGCGCCGATGGGGGCCTCCGAAATGGGGACGCGGGCAGCGCGGTTGGCGCTGGAGGATGCTGGCGTCGCAGCGCGCGACGTCGACTGCATCATTTACGCCACCCTCAGCCCCGACAACCAGTTTCCTGGCGACGGCGTTCTGGTCCAGCGCAACTTGGAGATCCCCGCCGGCACCCCAGCCCTCGACGTGCGCAACCAGTGCTCGGGCTTTTTGTACGGCCTCAGCGTCGCCGACGCCTTTATCGCCACCGGTCGCTACCGCCGGGTGTTGCTGGTGGGCTCAGAGTGCCACAGTACCGGCCTTAACTTTACTGACGCCGGTCGCGACGTGGCGGTGCTCTTTGGCGATGGCGCCGCCGCCGTGCTGTTGGGGCCGGCGTCGCAGCCGGGGGAGGGGGTGCTCAGCATCCGCCTCCATGCCGACGGGCGCTTCGCCGAGGCCCTGCGGCTCAGCTGCCCGTCGAGCAGCCAGATGCCGCGCCTGACCCCCGAAAACTTGGCCCGCGGTGAGCAGTACCCGGTGATGAATGGCAAGGTCGTCTTTCGCCACGCCCTGTTGCGCATGCCAGAGGTGGTCCAGGAGGTTCTGCAGGACCAGGGCCTTGGCGTCGCCGACATCGACCTTTTCATCCCCCACCAGGCCAACCTACGGATCTGCGAAGGGGTCGCCGACAAGCTGGGGCTGCCGCAAGAAAAAGTTTTCAACAACATCGAGCGCTACGGCAACACGACCGCCGCGTCGCTGCCGTTGGCGTTGGATGAGGCCTGCAAACAGGGGCGGCTCAAGCCCAACGACCTGCTCTGCATGGCCTCTTTTGGCGCCGGCTTCACCTGGGCCGCGGCGCTGCTGCGCATCGGCAAGGTGGGACGGCACTAGTGCCTCGTCGTCGCGCCTTGCCCTGAACGCCAAGCCCTCGCGAAGCTGCCGCACAGATCTGTGAGACGGGGCACCAGAGGCGACTTACTGCAAAAGTTCGCTGGGTTGGGCGTTGGTGGCGACGGCCTCGGGGTCGATGGGGCCGAAGCGCTCCTCGTAGCGCTGCATGTTTTCCTGCAGGGCGGCGATCAGGCGCTTGGTGTGGCGCGGGCTGGAAATCATCCGCGCCCGCACGGTCGCCTTTTGCTCCTGTGGCTGTAGGTACATCAGGTCGACGGTAAACTCGGTCTCGCTGTGGTTGACGATGGCGAGGTTGATGTACATCCCCTGCGCCACCTCTTCGCTGAGGGCCACCTGCAGCTGCATCGTTTTTGTCTCTTGCTTCATGAACCCGCTATAGCAGCCTTGGCCAATTTTGTGAACTGCGCCCCTGGGCTTGGCTATTGTCAAGGGGTGGTGCGGTGCAGTGGGGCAGTTTTAGGGATGGCGGCGACGCTGTGGAGCTGCAGCGCGCCGCGGCTACAGGCCAAAGCGACGTCCGATCTCATGCTGCAGGCGCCGTCGACCTCGTCGCCGCCGCTGAGCCTGGCAGCGGCGCAGCGCTGCGGCAGCGAGGCTTTTTGCGCCGGCGACTACGACCGGGCACAGGCCTGTTTGCAGGCGGCGCTCGAAGCGGCGCCGCATTCGGCTGCGGCGCACCTGCTTCTCGGCAAAGTGCTGCTGCTGCGCGCCCTGGCCGCCGGTGATACCGCGGCATTGCAACAGGTGCAGAACGAGTGGGTTGTGGCCAAACAACAGGCCAAATCCTTCGCCGAAGCCACCGAGGCGGCGCGCCTGCTCGGCTTGCTGGCCCTCTAAAGAAAGAATTGGATCGCTGCGAGGGTGGAGAAGCGCGGCTGGGGGGTGCGACCGAGGGTGCGCTCGAAGGTGATGTTGAGGCCCATGCTGCTGTTGATGAGGCCGACGCCGCCGCTGATCGCCTGCTGCAGCGGGCCGCTGGCGGCCGGGCCCGCCGGCGCGCGTTTAAAGCCCAGGCGCAGCGCCGCCACCTGCATCACAAACAGCTCGGCGCCGGCGTGCATGCCCATCGACTTGCGGATGTCCTCGCGCAGGTTCACCACCAGGTCGGCAGCGAGGGTGAGCATCCCCAGACGGGCGGCGCTGCCGAAGCCGAGCGCAGGGCTCTGCACCCGTGGGTCGCCGGTTCGGTAGGCGTTGTGGTAGACCGCCCCCAGGCCCAGAAATCCCAAGTTGGCCGCCACCCCCAGGGTACTGCTCCAGGCGCGCAGCTTTTGCGCCTCACCCTGGTCGCGATAGGTGCCCGAGACATTGCCCAGCGACAGCCCCATGCCCACCGCCGAGCCCAGGCGGTAGGCGACCGCGGCGTGGCTGCGGTTGATCGTCGGCGCGACGTCGCTGGGGTTGCCCCAGTCGCGGGTATAGACGACGCCGGCACTGACCGGCCCGGTTTTGGAGTCGACCACCGAGGCGGTGCCGTGCTGCAGGCGATCGTCCGAGCCGTAATCGTACTGGACGTCGATGCTGTAGCGCTGGGTAAGAGGCAGGCCGCCGGGGTTGAGCAGCACCGCCTCGTTGCTGTTGGCGAGGCCGCGGTGCGCACCGCCCATCGCCTGCGAGCGCGCCCCCTGCACCTCAAAAAAAATGTCGGCAGCGGCGGGCAGCGCCGGCAACCAGATGCATAAAACAATAAGGAACAGCGACGGGCGCGTTGGGCTCATAGGCCCATAAATTAGGGGCGCCGGCCCTCAAAGTGCAAGCCCCGCCGCGTTGACCTGGGCCGGGACGGGATGACACACGGGGGACATGTCCGTCTTCGCAACCCTGCAGCAGCGCGGCTTCATCGCGCAGACCACCGACGCCGAGGCCGTCGCCGCCTACCTCGACGGGCTTCCCGGGGCGGTTTACACCGGCTACGATCCCACCGCGGACAGCCTACACGTCGGCCACCTGCTGACCCTCATGGCGCTGATGCACCTGCAGCGCGCCGGCCACCAGGTGGTGGTCCTGGTTGGCGATGCGACCGCGCAGGTGGGCGACCCCTCCGGGCGCTCGGCGCTGCGGCCAATGCTCAGCGCCTCGCAGATAGGTGCCAACGCCGACTGCCTCGAGGCGCAGCTGCGACGTTTTTTTGGCGCCGAGGCCGACGTGGTGGCGGTGCGCAACGGCGACTGGCTAAAAAAAGTGGGCTACCTCGATTTTTTAAGCGACATCGGCCGCCACTTCTCGGTCAACCGCATGTTGGCGGCAGAGACCTACAAACAGCGCCTGGTGCACGGGCTGTCGTTCATCGAATTCAACTATCAAATCCTGCAGGCCTACGATTTTTTACAGCTGCGCCGCAGCCATCGGGTGGGGCTGCAGCTCGGTGGCGACGACCAGTGGAGCAACATCCTCGCCGGCGTCGAGCTCAACCGCCGCGTCGACGGCGCCCTCGTCCAGGGGCTGACCCTGCCACTGTTGACCACCGCCACCGGCGAAAAGATGGGCAAGACGCAAGGAGGCGCGGTGTGGCTCGACCCCGAACGCCTGTCACCGGGGGGCTACTTTCATTATTTTTACAACGTCGACGACGCCGACGTCGGCCGCTTTTTGCGCCTCTTCACGCTGTTGCCCCTCGAAGAGATAGCGGCGGCCGAAAATCTGCCTGGCGCGCAGCGCCGCGCCGCCAAGACCGTCCTCGCCTTCGAAAGCTGCCAGATCGTCCACGGCACCGCCGCCGCCGTCGCCGCGCTTGCCGCCGAGCGTCAGGCCTTCGGGCACCAGGACCTCCCCGCCGCGCTGCTGCCCAGCAGCCAACTGCCGCGCCAGGCGATGGCCCAGGTGGAGGTGCCGACGCATTGGCTGACGGCGGCACAGCTGCAGCAGGGGCTCGGGCTGACACAGCTGCTGGTGGACCTCGCGCTCTGCCCCTCCAAGGGGGCAGCCCGCCGCCTCATCGAGCAGGGGGCAGTGCGGCGCGACATGCAGCCGCTGCGAGATCCCCTGGCTGTGGTCGACGCCTCATGGTTTGCTGCTGGGCCTGCATGGCTCTGGGCAGGAAAAAAACGTGCCCGCAAGGTGGGGCTCCAGGGCACGTAAGCAGCGTCAGCCTTGACGGCCTGACAGGCGGCTGCTTTGCTTCTTGGACTTTGGCGCCTCCCTCCGTACACCTGCGCGTCTTCGAGGCGCTGCCGCCAGGCGGCCTTGCCTACCTGATCGGGCGTGCCGCCCGCGCAGCAGCGCGTGCGGGGCCTTGCCATGCGGTGATGGTGGCCGAGCGCGAGCAGGCAGAGGCGCTGCAGATGGCCCTGCAGAGCCAAGGGGTCGCCGATGTCGCGCTGTTGGCCGGGCAGGCGCACGGGCCCTTCGCCGACGTTGCCGCCGACAACGACGTCAGCTTTGCGCGCTGCGCGCTGCAGCATCGGCTGGCGCACGGCGAGGCTCCGCGGGTGCTGGTGGGCAGCGCCATGGCCTGGCAGAGCCGCTGGCCCCTTCTGACGCAGGTGCGGCGGCTGACGCAGACGCTGCGGGTGGGCGAGGAGGTCGACCGCGATCAGGTCGCTCGCCACCTGGTCGTTTGCGGCTATCAACGGGTGAGCTTCGTCGAGGACGAGGGAACCTTCGCCGTACGCGGCGGGGTCATCGACATCTACGTCGCCGGCGCGCCGCTGCCGCTGCGCCTGGACCTCTTCGGCGATGAGCTGACCTCGATCAAAAACTTCGAGCCCGCCTCGCAGCGCACCCACGCCGCCCGCGACGCGATGCAGATCTTCCCCATCCGCGAAGTCACCTTCGGCGACGCCGAGGTCGCGCGCGCCGTCGAATGGGTGGCCGACTGCAGCGCCCGTCTGACGCTCCCGACCCGCGCGACGCGTGAGCTGCGCGAGGCCATAGCGCAGCGCGACTACTTCTACGGCGTCGAGGCGCTGTGGCCCGCCTTTTGTGATGGCAGCCAGTCGCCCATCGAGGCGCTGCAGCAGGTGGGCGGCGTCGAGCCTACCCTCGTGCTCGACGACCCGGCGGCGATCGACGCGCGCCTGCAGCAGCAGTGGGAGCGGGCCGAGAAGGAGCGGGCTCGTATGCTCGAGCGCCACCAGCCTAGCGTCGAGGTGGGCGACCACCTGTTGACGGCAACGGCAGCCTGGGCGCAGGTTGCGGCGCTGCCGCAGTGGCAGCACGTGCCGTTGGTTACTGAGGCATTGCAGCGCAAGCACCTCGAGACGCATCCTCTCGTCGGCCTGCCGAGCCTGACGTCGGCCCTCGCGGCGCGCCGCGGCGACCCGCAGCAGGGGGAGATCTTAGACCCCTTGGTGGAGGTGCTGCAGGCGCGCCGTGGGCGCACCACCCTGCTGTGCTGCAACTCGCAGGGGAATGCCGAGCGCCTGCGCGAGCTTTTGCGCGCCCGCCGCCTGGACCTGCCGCTAAGCAAGCGCTGGCCCACCACGGCATCCGCGGCGTTGGTGGTGGCGCCGGGGCTGTGCAGCCTGCTCGACCGCGGCGACGACGTCATGTGGATAAGCGACGTCGACATCCTCGGCGCC
>JBBSTS010000022.1:0-9898 GCA_038235675.1 Myxococcota bacterium
CTTGCTGGTCGGCTCGCTCTCCGACATGCTCGACGGCATCGTTGCCCGCCAGCGCAACCTCTGCTCGGACGCCGGCGAATTCGTCGACAGCGTCGTCGACCGCTACGCCGACTTCGCCCTTTTCGGCGGCCTGTGCGTCTACTACGCCGAGCGTCCTTTGGCGCTGGCGCTGATGTTGTTTGCCCTACTGGGCTCGGCGATGGTCAGCTACACCCGCGCCAAAGCCGAGGCGTTGGGGATCTACGATACCCCGGCCGGCCCCATGCGGCGCGCCGAGCGGGCCGTCTACCTGGGCTTCAGCATTTTCTTGGCGCCTTTGGCATCGTATTTTTTGGAGCCGGGTGCGGCGCGACCGCTGTATCCGCTGGTGCTTTTCACCGCTGCGGTGATCGCGCTGCTGGCGAACGTCCATGTGGTGGCCATGGCGCGCTACGTTAACCGCACCCTGCGCCAAAAGCAGCCAGAGGCGCCTTGCGCTGCGCCCTAGTTGGCTTTGGAGGGATCGCCGAGCGCGCCCACCTGCCCGCCCTGAGCCAGGCGGGAATCGAGGTCGCCGTGGTCGTCGAGCCCAACGCCGCGCGGCGGCGGGTGGCGAGCGACTGTAGCCCGGGGGTGCAGCTCTTTGCCGACTTGGAGGCAGGGATGGGCGCGGCGGCCGCCGCGGAAGTCACCTTTGTGTTGGTCTGCACGCCGCCCTACCTCCACTGCTGCGCGGTGCGCGCCGCCTTGCAGGCACACCTGCACGTCCTGTGTGAGAAGCCGTGGGTGCTGCACCTGGCCGACGCCGAGGAGCTGGCGACGCTGGCGCTGCGCCACGACCGCATCATCGGCTGCGTCAACAACTGGACGGCGGCCCCAAGCATCCGTGCCGCCTGGGACCTGGCGCAGGTGCACCAGCTGGGGCCCATCGAGCGCCTGCAGCAGCAGACCCTGCGCACCCAGCCCGCCCCCACCGTCGGCGCCTGGCGCACCGATCCGCTGCGCGCCGGCGGCGGCATCTTGCTCGACCACGGCTGGCACGCGCTGACCATTCTGCTGCGCACCTTCGCGGGCCGGGCCCCCGATCGCTTGGCGGTACGCATGAGCGTCGCCGGCGAGCCGCTGACCGCCTCCCAGGCGGAGGACACCGTCAACCTCGAGATGGCCTACGACGACGGCCGCAGCGCCAGCTACTTCGCCAGCTGGCGCGCCGTCGAGCGGCGCAACACCCTCGACTTCTATTACCGCCATGGCAGCATCCACCTCGACGGCGCCAAGCTGCGGGTGCAGGGCAAAGATGGCGCCTTACTCGAAGAGCAGGTTTTCGCCGAGTCGCTGGAGGCAGGCGGCTATCGCCCCACCTGGATGCGCGGGCTGCTGCAGGAGTTTTTGGTGGAGCTCGACCAGCGGCCGGCGAGCCGCCGCCTGCAGCGCGAGAGCCATCAAACCTTGGCGCTCATTTCACGGGCGTACAGCCTGGCCAGCTGATCCAAACGCGCTACAGCTCGCCTGCCTCGCGCGCCCGCCGCAGCTCGCTCATCGGTGCCTCGTTGAATTCACCCTCCCACTTGCAGACCAGGACGGTTGCCAGGGCGTTGCCGATGACGTTGACGGTGGTGCGGGCCATGTCCATCAGCGTGTCGACGCCGAGGATGAGCATCAGCCCCTCGGGCGGCAGGTTGTACTTGGCCAGCGTGCCGGCAAGGATCACCATCGAGGCGCGCGGCACCGCTGCCACCCCTTTGCTGGTCAACATCAGGGTGAGCAGCATGGTGACCTGCTGCGAGATCGACATGACGTGGTGGCTGGCCTGGGCGATAAAGATGGCCGCCAGCGACAGGTAAAGGGTGGTGCCATCTAGGTTGAAGCTGTAGCCCAACGGCAAAATAAACGAGACGATGCGGCGCGGCACACCGAGGCGCTCCAGGCCCTCCATCAGCCGCGGCAGCGCCGCCTCGCTGGAGGTGGTGGTGAAGGCGATGATGGCCGGCTCGCGTACCACCATGAGAAACTTGCGCATCGGCACCTTGAAAAACAGCGCCACAGGCAACAGGACAAGCAGCAAGAACAGCACCAAGGTGGCGTAGAGGGTGCCCACCAATCCCGCCAGGCTGATCAACACCCAGACGCCTTTGGGCGCCACGCCTATGGTGTAGGCGATGGCCGCGCCGACGCCGATGGGGGCGTAGTGCATGATCATGTTGGTGAGCTTGAACATCGCCTCGGCGCCCACCTCGCACAGCTCGATCACCGGCTGCGCCCGCTCCTTGAGCGTCCCGAGCGCCACCGCAAAAAGAATGGCGAAGACGACGATCTGCAGCACGTCGCCCTCGGCCATCGCCTGGACGATGGAGGAGGGAAAGGTGTGGAGGATGAGGTCGCCCCAGCTCTGTGCCTGCGCCTGTGCCAGTGCATCGGGAACTTTTTCGGTCGGTACCTCGACGCCCTCGCCGGGGCGCACCAAGTTGCCCACCAGCAGGCCGAGTCCCAGCGCGAAGAAGGCGATGACTTCGAAATAGATCAGCGCCCGGCCCCCCATACGGCCGATGGTGCGAACGTGGCCGGCCCCGGCGACGCCGGCGACCAAGCTGAAGAAGATGATGGGGGCGATGATCATCTTGATGAGGCGTAGAAACAGCTCGGAGAAAGGCTTGATGTACTGGGCTTTCTTTTGCAGCCCGAAATGGCTCAGCGTGACGCCGACGGCGATGCCGACCAGCAGGCCCAGAATGATTTGATGGGTAAGGGTCAGGGTGAAGGGGCGGATCTGCAGCTGCTTAACTTTTTGTAAGCCGGGGGCCTTGAGCATGGAGTCGGTCCCTATCGTGAGGATGAAGCAGAATTGCGGGCCCAACGGGCGAGGCCGAGCATGATGAGGCCAAAAAGGGCGATGCAGGAGCCAGCCTGAACGTTGAGGGGCGTGCCTTCGAGGGCGCCAGTGACCACTAAGATGGGGCCCATCAACACAAACATCAAGCCGATGGGTAGTCGTATATCAAGTCCCATAGAAAAGCTCCACCTAGAAAAAAGCCCAATTGAGGCCTGCGACACAGGCGCCCACCACCGCGGCGGCCGTCGTGGGCCGTGCGTACCACGCGCCGCTCGCTGGCGCCTGCGGGGTGAGCTGGTAGACCAGCCCCACCAAGCGCGTCGGCGGCAGGGGCGCCGTGCTCCACGACACCACCACGGTCACCACGGCGCAGGTGGTCCAGGAGGCGATGGCGCCGTAGAAGGCCGCCGCCATGTCGGTGCCATAGACCAAGGTGCCCGTGTGATGCAGCAGGTGATGGAAGAGGCCGGCGAAGATGCCCGCAAGCAGGCCGAAGAAGGCACCGTGCCCGGTGGCCCGGGGCCAAAACATGCCCAGCAAAAAGGTGGCGAAAATGGGCGCATTGAAGAAGGAGAACAGCAGCTGCATGTAATCCATCAAGGAGTTAAATTGCATGACCACATAGGCCGCACCAATCGACAAAAGAATGCCACCGAACGTCGTCAGTCGACCCATCCGCAAGAGCTCGGCGTCGCTGGCCTGCGGCCGCAGATAAGCCTGGTAGATGTCGTAAACACAGACGGTGTTGAAGGCTGTGACGTTGCCGGCCATGCCGCTCATAAACGAGGCAAGCAAAGCCGCCAGCCCGACGCCCAGCATGCCCGAGGGGTAATAACTTTTCATCATCAGCGGCAGGGTAAAGTCGTAATTCTGGTCAGGCAACGGCAGCGCCAGGGCCGCGGCGACGATGCCCGGCAAAATGACCAAAAATGGAAAGAGCATCTTTGGCACCGCCGCGATCAGCGGCGTACGTTGGGCTGCGAGCATGTCCTTGGAGGCCAAAGCCCGCTGAATGACCAAAAAGTCGGTGCACCAGTAGCCAAAGCCGAGCACGAAGCCCAGGCCCATGGTCAGCCCCGCGACCTCGATGTGCATGGGATTGTCGGCGGCATGCACGGCATTGCGCCAAAGGTGCAGCATGCCGGGACGCTCAGCGAAGCGCGTCTGCAGCCCGGTCCAGCCACCGACCGCCTGCAGGGCAACGAAGCTCAGCGGTGCAAAGCCGAAGACGATGAGAAAAAACTGCAGCACCTCGTTGTAGATCGATGAGGTGAGCCCGCCGAGCGAGGTGTAAGCCAACACCACCAGGGCACTGCAAACAATCGATGTGTGCATCGACCAACCCAGCATCACCTCGAACACCAGGGCCATGGCGTACATGTTGATCCCCGACATCAGCACGGTCAGCACGGCAAAGGACAGGGCGTTGAGGCCACGGGTCTTCTCGTCGAAGCGCATCTTCAAAAATTCGGGAACGCTGCGGGCCTTCGAGCCGTAATAAAATGGCATCATGAACAGGCCGACGAAGACCATCGCGGGAATGGCCCCAAGCCAGTACAGGTGGGCGGTGAACAGGCCATATTTGTAGCCGTTTCCGGCCATGCCCATGACTTCGAGGGCCCCGAGATTGGCCGACAAAAAGGCTAGGCCACAGACCCAGGTCGGCAGCCCCGCGCCGCTGCTGAGAAAGTCTTCGGCCGAGTGCA
Organism: Myxococcota bacterium; assembly: GCA_038235675.1. Lineage (GTDB taxonomy): Bacteria > Myxococcota > XYA12-FULL-58-9 > XYA12-FULL-58-9 > JBBSTS01 > JBBSTS01. Next base: position 4,516 of record JBBSTS010000022.1, read on the forward strand.
TGTGCTTTTTGAGGGCGAAGCCGATGCCCAAGACGAAGGCGAAATAAATGCCAATGAGCAGCCAATCGACGGGCTGCAGGTCGACGCGAAGCGCATGCATAGCTGGGAAGTATCACCGGGGGCGCGGGCTTTTCCCAAATACGGGCGGCCGCAAGCGGCCTCGGGGGGTGGAAGTGCCCCGCCTCTGGCTGCTATAGGAAGACTTCCACGCGCCAAGGGGTCCACCATGCGGATGTTTGCCCTCCAACCACCTGCTCTGCGGCTGCTGCTGCTCGGCGCCCTCTTGGCGTGCGCGGCCCATACCCGCACCGCGCGGGCGGCCGCCCCGCGCCACCCTCACCCCATCGTTGCCCACCCCAGCGACCCGCGTATCTTCGTGGTCCCGCTGCGCGGCAGCGCTGGAGTGCGCTTCGACATGGGGGTCATGCAATTCGTCGAGGCGGCCCTGGCCCACCAGGCCCGACCAGTGCCCGTTCAGATCGCGCGTTTGGCCTACCGCAAGTCGCACGTGACCCCAGCCGGCGCCAAAAAAAGCACCGCCAACGCCCAGAAGCTGGGCCGCGCCGCGGCGGCCCAATACGTCCTCTTGGTCGAGGCGGTCGGCACCGCCCCCAAGCTCGTCGCCCACAGCGTGCTCATCGACGTAGGAAGCGGCCGCGCCATCCAGTCCGCCTTCTTCGCCCTGCCTGGCGGCCGCTTAAGCGCCGCCGTCGGCAAACACCTGGTCGCCAGCATCCTGCCAAAGGTTGGCCTCAAGGCGCCGGCGCATGCGCCGCTGCGGCCCGGCGGTCCCTTGGCCGGCAGCGCCGATCCCACCGATCCGGATGCGCCCTACAACCCGGCCGAAATGGACGCCACCGACCACCAAGTGCGTCGCCGCGCCCCCAGCCTGCAGGGGCACCACGATGACCGCTGGCGCACTGGCCTGCGCCTGAGCGCCGCACCGCTGTTTTTGCAGCGCACGGGCACCATCACCCCCAAGGTCGCCAATCCCAACGTCGTGACCCCCTGCTACTGCGGCACCGCCCGCAACGCCAACCCCTACTTCGTCGGCGGCCTGCTGAGCGTCGAGGTCTTCCCCCTCGCCCTCCTAGGCAACGGCGACAGCCTCACCGAGGGCCTCGGCGTCCACCTCGAAGCCGCCTTGAGCGGCCCGGAGACCATCGTCGACCCCAACAGCCAGAAGACCATCCGCAGCACCATGGTGGACTTCAAGGTCGGGGCGCAGGGCCGTCTGGTCCTGTGGGACTCGCCCATCGCCACCGACCTCCAGCTCGACGGCGGCTTTACCTTGTACAACTTCCCGCTGCGCAGCGGCGGCTTCCCCGGCGTCGCCTACAAGGCGGGCTACATCGGCCTCACCGCCCACGTCCCCTTGGGCCTGCCGGAGCTGGTCCTCGTCGCTGGCGGCCACGCGGTGTTGGGGATCAAAACCGGCGGCGACGCCGCCAATTGGCTGGGGAGCCAAAAAGGCGGCACTGGCTACAACCTCCTGGCGGGGGTACACTACCAGATCGGCCACTTCGAGGTCGGCGGACAGTACCGTTACGAGGTCTACGCCAGCAGGTTCACCGGCGCCACCGCCTTCCCCGACGGCGCCACCCGCACGACGCCCACGCCGCTGCAGCTGCAGGACGTCACCCTGCACGACAAGCTGAGCGAGTTCACCATCACCGGCAGCTTCACCTATTGAGGCCCACCCACCTGGGGCTGCACCACCTGGCGCTGTGGGTGGCCGACCTGACCAAGGCGCGCCACTTCTACGTCGCACTGCTGGGCTATGCGGTGGAATGGCAGCCGGATGCCGACACCCTCTACCTCTGCTCTGGCGCCGACAACCTGGCGCTGCACCGTCGGCCGCCGGGCATGGCGCCACGGGCGGTGGGGCAGCGGCTCAACCACCTGGGGATCTTGGTGGCGGACGCTGCCGGCGTGGCTGCCTGGGAAAGCCATCTAGGCGAGGCCGGGGTCACCATCGTGCACCCGACCCGCACCCATCGCGACGGCGCCACCTCCTGCACCGTCCTGGATCCGGACGGGGCAGCAGTCCAGATCCTTCATCACCCGCCCATCACCGAGGCTTTAAGCTCTTGCATGCAGGCCGTGCGGGTCGAAGGGCGCAAAGCGCCCTAGCTCGGGGTCGTACTCACGTGCCTGGCCGGTGTCGATGCTGATCACCCAGCCGTGCAGGTGCAGATCGCCGCTGGCCACCGCAGCCTGAACCGACGGATGGGTCCGTAGGTGCTCGAGCTGGCGCACGACGTTGGCGCGAATGGTGGCGTCGAGGTGCCTGGCCTTAGGCGGAAGTGCTGCGGTGCTGTCGTCGCTCCGGAGCGCCGCGGCAATTTCTTCCGGCTGCGGACTGAAGCGCAGCCAGTGCGCGGTGGCAGGCAGCTCGTCGAGGTTTTGGGCCTGAGAGACCGCCGTCATCGCACCGCAGTGGGTGTGCCCCGCGATGATGATGTGCGGCACTTTGAGAACTTTGACGGCGTACTCGATGGCGGCACCCTCGCCCGAGGGCGCTTCCTGCTGGTGCGGCGGCACCATGGCGCCGACGTTGCGCGAGATGAAGAGCATGCCGGGCCAGGACTGGGTCATCAGGTTGGGGTCGACGCGCGAGTCAGAGCAGCCGATCCACAGTGCAACGGGCTTTTGACCGTCGGCCAAGGCGGCGTAGAAATCTTTTTTCTCCGGCACCACCTCGAGCTCGAAGAGCGCCAAGCCGCGATGAATTTTCTCCAGGCCAACGTGGCGGCGGGGTTTGCTGCGGCCGGGTTTGTTCACTTTTTCCATCCTGCTCTGCTCCAAGCTCGCCGCACGGCACGTGCGGCCAAAATATGGTGGGCTAAATGCCGCTTTGGTAACCTTCTCCTACGGGAGGACTAGGCCACCTTGGCCCCTACCATAGATGGCACCCCTCTTTCGAGCCCCCAAGAAAAAGACGCTGGCGCACAGTGAGCTGCCGCACTTCGTCCAGCGCATCTTTTTGCGCCGCCGCCTCAGCACCGATTCGGACGCCCTCGACCTCAGCGGCGAGGAGAGCCTGGGCACCGCCGAGCTCGACACGCTCTGGGCCTTGCTGCCCAACCTGCGCGTCCTCTGCGTGCGCGGCCTTCGGCTGCCACGGCGGCCCAACGCCCTCTTCGAGCGCGCGCACGTGCGCGAGCTCGACCTCAGCGACAACCCCCTGGGGCAGCTGCCAGCGCAGCTCTACGGCCTGACGACCCTCGGCTACCTCAACCTGGCAAGCACCCAACTGCAGGCGATCGCCGCCGAGATCGGCACCCTGCAGAACCTGCACGTACTGGACCTGAGCGACAACGCCTTGGTCACCCTCCCCGATGCCCTGGGTTTCTTGGGCGAGCTGCGTACCCTGCGCCTCGAAGACAACGCGCTGCGCGAGCTGCCAGCCTCCTTCGGCCATCTCGGCCAGCTCAAGCAGCTGTTCTTGGCCCGCAATGTCCTGCAGGCGCTGCCGGCGCAGCTCGGCGCGCTGAAGAACCTGCGCATCCTCAACCTGCAGAACAATCAGCTGCGCAGCCTGCCGCCGCAGCTGCAGCACTGCGCCCGGCTGTCACAGGTCAAAACGGATGGCAACCCGCTCTTCGAGCTGCCGCCACAGCTGCAGCCATTGGCGGTCCACTGGCAGCTGAGCCTGCGCCAGGCGCAGCCGGTGGCCGCCTTGAATGAGCACACCGACGTCCAGTTTTTGCCGCAGCTCAGTGGCGCGGCACCCGCCCCGGCACCGCCCGTTTCGGCGACCCTCTCGGCCTCCGACGCCACGCCGATCGCCACGCCCGTCGCCGCGCCCACCGCGGCGCGGCGATCGCCGCTGCCAGCGGCGCCGGAAGCCGACGGCGCGCCCCTGCTCATCGCCCTGCACCACGACGAGGTCCCTACCCGCGTGGTGGGCCGGCCACGCAGCCTGAGCAAAAAGTAGAAGTTATTTTTGGGGGCCCATCCTCGCCGCGGATGGGCTAAACCTGCGTTCTGATGGTACGCCTGTTCGTGGCCGAAAAGCCGGCGGTGGCGCGCGATTTGGCGCGCGTGCTCGGGGCGCGCGAGCGCCGCGGCAGCGGCATGTTGGCGGGCAAAGACGTGCTGATCACCTGGTGCATCGGCCACCTCGTCGAGCTCGCCGAGCCGGCGGCCTACCGACCTGCCTGGCGCGCTTGGCGCCTTGCCGATCTGCCCATGTTGCCGGCGCCCTTTGCCCTGCAGCCACGGCCGAGCGGCGCCGAGCAGTGGGAGGTGGTGCGCCGGGCGCTCGGTGAGCGTCGCGTCGACACGGTCGTCAACGCCTGCGACGCGGGCCGCGAGGGGGAGCTGATCTTCGCCTACGTCTACGAGCTGGCCAAATGTCGCAAGAAAGTGCTGCGCCTGTGGCTCTCGTCGCTGACCGAGGCGGCAATTCGCGCCGCCCTCGGCACACTGCAGCCCGCCGCCGCCTTCGCCGACTTGGGCGCCGCCGCCCGCTGCCGCGCCGAGGCCGACTGGCTGGTGGGCCTCAACGCCACTCGGGCGCTCACCCTGCAGCAGGGCCGCCAGACGCTGTTTAGCGTCGGCCGCGTCCAGACCCCCACCCTGGCCCTGGTGGTGGCCCGCCAGGCGGAGGTGGACGCCTTCGTGCCCGAGCCCTACTGGCGGATCACTGCGCACTTTGTCGCCGCCGACCCAGGCGGCGGCGCGCCGCTCCCCTACCAGGGCGCCTGGACCCAGCCGCCTCCCCAGGCCAAGCAAAACCCGGAGCGCTGCGACGACGCCCAGGCTGCCGCCGCCATCGCCGCGGCGGTAGAGTCGCAGCCCGGCGAGGTCACGGGGGTCCAGGAGCGCCTGCAGCGCCTGCCACCACCCTTTTTCTTCGACCTCACCTCACTGCAGCGTACCGCCAACCAGCGCTTCCAGCTCAGCGCCCACGCCACCTTGCAGGCGCTGCAGGCCCTCTACGAGCGGCACAAACTGATCACCTACCCACGCACCGATGCCTGCGTGCTCGCCACCGCCATGCGCCCGGAGGCGCAGCGCCTGCTGGTCGCCCTGCAGAAGCTGCCGGAGATGGCCCCCCACGCCGCCGCGGCCGCGGCGCTCGGCCAACAGGGTCTCGCTGCCCGCCTGTTCAACGACGCCGAAATCGGTGACCACCATGCCATCGTCCCCACCGGCGCCCTGCCGCCGCCGGGCCTGCCGGCGATGGAGGCCAAACTTTTCGACCTGGTGGCCCGGCGCTTCATCGCGGCCTTTTTGCCGGAGGTCAAGATGGCGTTGAGCACCCTGGAGACGACCGTCCACGTCGGCGGCAGCGCCCACCGCTTCGTCACCCGCGGCCGCCTCTGCCGCCAGCTGGGCTGGCACGCGGTGCTGCCGCCGCCGCCGGGCGAGGCGC
>JBBSTS010000023.1:0-9865 GCA_038235675.1 Myxococcota bacterium
CTCGACCTCCTCGGCAAGGACGTCGGCGAGGGCGGTGGCCGCCGTCGGCGCCAGTGCCCTGAGCCCCGCCTCCCAAGCGGCCGTCGCCTCGCGGCCAGCAAGGTCGACAGGTCGCTGCATGCGGTTGCACACGGCGGCGTGTGGGCGCAGCTGCATTTTTTGTAGGTCGGCCAAAAAGCGTCCCACGATCGCCGGCTGGCTGGGGTCGGGGGAGGCGACCAAGATGAAGCGCAGGCTGGGGTCGGCGAACAGGCGTTTGACCTCGGCGGCACGGTCGACGAATCCTTTGGACATGCCGTCGAAGGCGCGCACGAAGTCGCGCAGCGCCAGCAAGGTCGTCTCGCCGGCGACCTTGCCGACGCCGCGGACGAGCAGCTCGCCGCCCCAGCCCAAGATGCGGCCGGCGGCGCCGGCCGGCCGTGCCAGCCAGCGCATTGCCTCGCCGTTGAGAAAATTGAGGACCCGATCGGGCGCCTGCAAAAAGGCCAGCGCGTTCTGTGCCGGCGGCGTGTCGACCACCAACAGGTCGTAGGCGCCCTCACAGCTGGCCTGATAGAGCGTTTCCACGGCAGCATACTCGTGCGAGCCGGCCAGCGCCGAGGCGAAATGCTGGTAGACGCGGTTGTCCAGCAGGGCGGCGGCGGCCTTGGGGGTGGGCGCCCAACGCCGCACCAGGCCGTCGAAGGTGCCGCGCACGTCCGGCATCAGCACGTCCAGGGTGGCGGCGGGCGCGCCGCTCGGGCCCACGCCCAGCGCTGCGGCAGCGACCCGCTGCGGCCGATTGCCGATGTCCTGCAGCCCCAGAGCCTGCGCCAGGCGGCGGGCCGGGTCGATGGTCATCACCAGCGTACGGCGGCCGGCGCGCGCCGCGGCCATCGCCACCGCCGCCGCCACCGTCGTCTTGCCGACGCCGCCGCTGCCGAGCAGCACCAGCACGCGGCGACCCTCCCACAGCGGCGACGCTTTTTCGGCCATCGAGCTCATGGGCCCACCGCCGCGCTCGGCAGTGCCGTCGGCACGTAGTCGGCCAACATCGTCGCCAACGCCGCCAGGGACGCGGCGTCCAATGGCCGGGTGCGCAGGCGCGGCAGGCAGCGGGCCGGCGCACCGGCAAAGTCGGCCAGGCGCGCCAGCTGCGCATCGGCCTCTTGCTGGCGGGCCAGGCGGCGCTTCAGGGCGTCGGTGGCGGCGGCCGCCGCGGCCCCGGCCGCCGTGGCGCAGGCGTGCACGTCGGCCGCTTCGATGCGGGCGGGCAGGGCGTTGCACAGCGGCGCCGCCACCGCCACGCCCAGGGCTTGGACCCCGGCGACGAGCTGCAGCGCTTCGGTGACCGCCATGTCCTCAGCGAGGCAGACGGGGACTACCAAGGTCTGCTCGTGGCGCTGCAGCATGTCGCGCAGCAAAAGGGCGTTGTCGCGCATGGGGCCTGGAGGCACGGCACTGGCCACCGCCGCAGGGGCGCCTAGCAAAGCCAGCGCATGGCCCGAGGCGGGGGCATCGACGACGATGAGGTCGAAGCGCTCTTTGGCCAGCGGCCGCGGCGCGGTGTGGTACCAGATCTTACCGATCATCACCAGCTCGCCCAGCGATGGCACCGCCCGGACGAAGGAGCGCACCAACGGGTTGTCGAAAAAGGCCTTATAAAGGGCCTCGAAGCGCAGCACCAACAAAACGTACTCGCGCAGCGCCGGCTGCGGCTGGGCGTCGACCAAAAAGAGGTTGTCCATCACCTCGCGCAGCCTGTAGCCGAGCTTCTCCACCCCCAAGAGCTCCGCCTGACGATCGCCACCGTCCACCTCGCAGAGCAGGACACGCTCGCCGCGCTTGGCTGCTGCAAGGGCCAAAGCGGCCGCGACGCAGCTTTTGCCGACGCCGCCTTTGCCGGTAACGATGCGGACGGCCGCCTGCTGCATGGACCTTCTGCCTCAGAGGTACGGGGTTGGTTGACGCCTGCGGGGCGGCACACTACCCTCGCCGCATGCGTTACGATTTCCTCTTCGATAGCTTACGTCAGGCCATCGTCAAGGCTGCACCAAACTACGTCATGCGCGACGATTTGGTGCGCTTGGAGGGACGCCTCGATGACATGCTCGAGGCCGCCAGCCACCTCGAGCAGGCCTTGGTGGCGCACGGCGTGGTCGCCGACGCTAGGGACCTGCGACGCGGCGAAAGACGCCGCTGACCAAGCCCACCAGGCGAACCTCGCGGGCGGCACTGGCAGGGATCACCAGGTCGGCGAAGTCGCGGTTGGCGGCGCGCAGCACCAAACGGTCGGACTCCGGGAAGTAGCGCTTCACGGTCGCCTCGTCGTCGATGGTGACCACGACGATGGCGCCACGCGACGCCTGCGTGGTCTTTTTGACGAACAGGGTGTCGCCGTCCAAGATCCCCGCTTCGACCATCGAGTTGCCGACGACCCGCAGGGCAAAATGCTCACCGCGGGCCGGCAGCAGCGCTCGGTCGACCTCGAGGCTCTGCTCGACCTGCTCGGCCGCCAACAGCGGCACCCCGGCGGCCACCCGGCCCAGCAGCGGGATGCGCACGGTGGACTGCGGCCTGCTGCCGCGACGGCTGCGCTCCGGCGTCGCGGCCGGGGTCAGTGGCAGCAGCCGCAGGGTGCGCGATTTGCCGGCCTGATGGTCGAGCACGCCTTTTTGCCGCAGTGCTTTGAGGTGGTCGGCGACCCCATTGGTCGAGCGGATGGCGAAGTGCAGGCCAATCTCGCGGATGGTGGGGGCGTAGCCGCAGCTGCGGATGCGCTCGTTAATAAAGTCGTAGATTTGCCGCTGGCGCGCGGTCAGCGTCTTCATGGCCCAGGGGTATAGCTGAGGCCCCGTCGCCTTGACAAGCCCCGTGACAAGGGCGGGGTGGCCCGATTTGTGGCAACCCTCGACGGCATTGGCTACCGTCGGGGGAGATGTTTTTGGCCAAAAATAAACCTTTGCTCGAGTCCTTCAAGCGCGGCGAGCGCGAGGCGATGGATGTGATCTATCGCCACTACTTCCGCGGCGTCACCGCGTTTTTGCGCAAAGGCTTCACCTTTCGCTCGGGCACCTCGCACTTCTTCTTCAAGGGGATCGCCGACGAGGGTGAGCTGCAGGCGGCGGTCCAAGAAGTCTTTCGCCGCGCCTTCGAGGAGCGGGCTCGGCACAGCTACAATGGCATCAATTCGTTCACCAATTGGGTTTTAGCCATCTCCCGCAACATGGTGATCAACAACTTTCGCAACCGGGAGATCGCCTTCTCCGACTACGTCTCTGCCAGTGACGAGCGCGGCCACTTGGCGATCATGGACGACGAGATCACCGAGGAGTTTTCTGGCATCCTCTACGGCCGGCCAGCCAAGGCGCAGGATTCGGTGTTTGAAAACAGCGAGCTCAAGGGGCTCATCGACGAGTTTACCAAGGAGCTGACCGAGAACGACCGCCAGCTTTTGGTGCTGCGCTTCACCGAAGGCATGGGCCAGGAAGAGACCGCCAAGGCGCTGCACTCCACCCGCATGAAGGTGCGCACGGCCGAGGCGCGCCTGCGCAGCCGCCTGCGTGCCTACCTGCGCAACTCAGGCTACATCGACCACGTCCGCGACCCCGCCGCCAGCGCAGCGCGCGTCGCCGAGGCGCCGGTGCCCGCGCCGCTGGAAGCCGACGAGGCCACCGTGCCGCAGGGCGAGCTCAAGCCCTACAGGGTGCGTGCCACTTGATTTGACGTTGCAGTCTAAATATTGCGGCCGATCGTCTGGCGCATCTGGCTGTCCTGCTCCTGGGTGCCCTTGATCATCTCCTCGATGGCCGAGAAAGAGCGCTTGGTGGCCTCCACCGCCGCCTGCTGGGTTTGCTCGTTGCCGCGCTCGAGCTGGGAGAAGTTGTCGAGAACCGCCTTTTGGATGCGTGCCTGCTCGCTGGCGTACTTGCCGCCCAGGGCGGAAACGTTGGCGTCTAGGCACTGCGTCAGCGTGTTTGACATGCTCTGAGCCACTTGGCCAATGCCCGAGAATAGGGTGCCGCTTACCGCGGCCAGGTTGGACTGCGGCACGAAGCCCAGCCACGAGCCGAGGCTCGAGCAGACGAGGCCGACGACGCTGCCAGAGATGCTGCCCATGAGGCTCACCGTGGTCGATTTGCGGTCACCGACGACGCTGGCGCGCTGCTGCTGCGCGGCGGCGAAGTTGTGCTGCGCTTGGCGCAATGTGCTGCATACATGCATGTGGGAGAGGATCTGCTGCTGGCGCACCATGGTCGAGGCGAGCAGGCGCCAGATCGCCGTGGGGCTCCAGGACTGCGCCATCTGCAGATCCGGCAGCGGCGGCGCGTTGGGGTCGAGCGGCGCCTCCACGTCGCGAGAGGCGGCGGGGGGCCGGCTCGACGGCGTCGTCGCCGGGGTGTCGACGTTGGCGGCGGGAAGATGGCCAGCCGCGTTGGAGGCGGGCGTGGACGACAGGCGCAGAGAAGACATGGGCGGCTCCTATTATTGTGTCCCATGGTTAGCACGGCTCGGTCGGGCTGAGAAGGCGGCGCTGCTGCCGCAATGCGCCATGGGCTGGCCTGTGCTAGCCTGTGTTGCTCAGGAGGGTCACCGCCATGCCCGTTAGTTACTTTATGCCTCACGGCCACTGCTACCTCTGGCAGCCCAGCATGCTGTTGCTGCAGGTCGTCACCAACGCCGCGATTGCGGCGGCCTACCTGCTCATCTCCGGCAACCTGGTCTACCTCGTCCGGCAGATCAGATCTCTGCCCTTCGAGCGCATCTATTTGGCTTTCGGCCTGTTTATCCTCTCCTGCGGCGTCACCCACGTGATGGACATCGTGGTCATCTGGACTCCTGCCTATTGGCTCGACGTGAGCCTGCGCGGCATCTGTGGTGTCACCTCTCTGATCACCGCCCTCGTCTTGGTCTGGCTGACCCCGACGGTGATGCGCGTCGCCGAAGACATGCGCCTGGCGGTCGAAAAGGAGGCCCGCCTCACCTCCGCCCAGGCCACCGCCGATGCCCTGCAGGCCCACCTTCGTGCCCTGACGCAGGCAAAAGAGGCCCTGGAGCGCAGCGAGCAGGGGCTGCGCACGCTCACCGAGGCCATTCCCGCCATCATCTGGACGGCGACGCCCGATGGCCTGCCGGACTTCTTCAACCGCCGTTGGGAAGAGTTCACCGGCCTATCGTCGGCCAGTGCCTGCCAAGAAGGCTGGCTCGGCGTGATCCACCCCGACGACCGCGAGCGCACACTGGCGGCGTGGCACGATTCTTTGGCCCAGGGGACCCTCTTCGAGATGGAATACCGTTTCCGCCGCGGCATCGACGGCGCCTACTGCTGGTTTTTGGGCCGCGCCCTGCCGCAGCGCGCCGCGAGCGGCAAGGTGGTGCGCTGGTTTGGCATCTGCACCGACGTCGACGACCAGCGCCAGGTCAGCCGGGCGCTGCGCGAGGCTCAGGCCCGCATCGACACCATCATTCAAAATGCGCCCATGGTGATGTGGTCGATCGACTGCGACGGGCGTTTCACCATGGCTGGCGGACGCTCCTTGAACGATGTGGGCTTCAAGCCCGAGGACCTGGTGGGACAAAGCGTCTTTTCTCTTTTCGCGCAGCAAGAGGACCTCTGCGCCTTGGTGCGGCGTGCTTTGGCGGGCGAGCGCAGCTGCAGCGAAGTTTCTTTTCGCGGCCTATGGCTCGAGCGCCATCTCAGCCCCATCCTCGACGCACAGGGCAAGGTGGAGGGCGTCGTGGGCCTATCGATCGACGTTTCCGAGCGCAAACGCTCGGCGGCGGCCTCGCGCGACCGCAAGCGCTTTTTGGCGATCATCGAGGTGCAACAGGAAGTCGCTGGGGCGGCGCTAAGCTGTGAGCGTGCCGCCGCTCTGGTGGCGACTCGGGCGCAGGAGCTCACCGGTGCCGACGGCGTGTGCATCGCGCGCTGCGGCGATGAGGGTTTTACGATGCTGGGCAGCAGCGGCACCCTGCCGCAGGGCGATGTCGCCCGCACCGCCGAGGCCCTCAGCCGCACGTGCCTTCAAAGCCAGCAGCCGCAGCGCCAGTCTTCGCTGGCGCGCACCCATGCAGCCGACGCCGACGCCGGCCCCGAGGGCGGCTCCTTCGTGATGGTGCCGCTGCGCGGGGAAACCCAGGCTGGCGGCCTGCTCAAGGCCTATGCCCAGCAGCCCGACGCTTTTGCTGACTACGACGTTCACACGCTGCAGCTTCTTGCCGGCCTTTTGGTGACGGCGATGGGGCAGGCGCAAGCCTTCGGCGAGAAAAATGCCATCATCGCCAATTTGGAGTCGACCCAGAAGCGCCTGGTGGTCGCCCGTCGTGATGCGGAGGCGGCGGCGCGCCTCAAATCAGAATTTTTGGCCAACATGAGCCACGAGATCCGCACGCCCCTCAACGGCATCTTGGGGATCACCGACCTCATGCTCGAGATGGAATTGGGCGACCAGCAGCGGCGCTACGCCAAGATCGTGCAGGATTCGGGCCGCACCCTGCTTGCCATCATCAACGACATTCTGGATCTCTCGAAGATCGAGGCGAATAAGATGACGGTCGAGCAGATCGACTTCGACTTGGCGCATGTGGTCAAAGGCCGCGTGACGCTGCTCTCGGGGCCGGCCGAGGACAAGGGCCTGACTCTCGAGTGCGAGATGGACCCGGCGCTGTATCCCATCCTGCGCGGCGATCCGGGGCGCATCGGCCAGGTGTTGCTCAACCTGTTGGGCAACAGCATAAAATTTACCGCGCATGGGGAGATCAAGCTGCGCGTTGAGGTGCAGACGGAGCAGGGCAGCACGCAGGTGGTGCGCTTTTCGGTACAAGATTCCGGCATCGGCATCGCGCCCGCCGACCAGGGCCGCCTCTTTAATCCCTTCACCCAGGCGGACGGCAGCACCGCGCGCCGCTTTGGCGGCACCGGCTTGGGCCTGTCCATCTCCAAGCGGTTGGTGACCCTGATGCACGGCGAAATTGGCGTCGAGTCGGTCGAAAATCAGGGCTCCACCTTTTGGTTCACTTTGCCGTTGGCACGGGGCGAGGCGCCGGCACCCAAGGCGCGGACGCAAAAATATGCCAACCCGACTCCCGCGCAGCGCGCCTTCAATGGTCGCTACCGCGTCCTGGTCGCCGACGACAACGACGTCAATCTGCTGCTGACCAAGACGATGTTGGCGGCGCTGGGTTACGGCGTCGTCGGCGTAGGCGACGGCCGCGAGTGCTTGGCGGCGCTGTCGCGCGAGAGCTTCGACCTGGTGCTGATGGACTGTCAGATGCCGCACCTAGACGGCTACCAGACCACCCAAGCGTTGCGGCAGGAAGAAAAGCGCAGCGACAAACGTTTGCCCATCATCGCACTGACCGCCAACGCCCTCGAGGAGGATGCGCAAAAATGCTTGGCGTGTGGCATGGACGCCTATTTAGCCAAGCCCCTGGGGCGCGCCGATCTGGCCGCCATGCTGGAGCGTTTTTTGCCCCCTTCTTAAAACTGTATGGGGCGACCAACGAGCTGCCGCAGCTGGTCGTTCATCGCCGTGCTGCTGTCCAGCAGGTTGCTGATGGCGTTGCTGGCGTCGGCCTCGGCACCGAGGGCGGCGCCAGAGGTCTCCTGGGCGAACATCCCGGCGCGGCCCAAAACCGCCTGGTCCAGCTGGCCGACACCGAGCTGAAGGGCGCCGCCTATTGGATCGACCATCTGGATCACCTGCAGGGTGGACATCTCGGGGGTCAGCAAGGGACGCGCTAGGCTGCCGAGCAGGGGCAGCTTGGCCATCGCCTCCAACATCTTTTTCGCCCCCGGCACCTTGAGCAGGGGATTCTGCATGGTCATGTGGAAGCTGGTGCTGGCGGCGGAGGTGCCGGCGGCGGTGGCCTTGAGGTAGGCTTTGCGCTCCTCGGGCTTGGTAAAGTCGGCCTTGAGTGCGTCCGGGTGGGCAAGCCAAGGGGCTTGGGTGTCGACGTAGTGGGCCAGAGGTGCGACGGGCGTCGCGGCGGCGCCGAAATTGGGACGCATCAAGTGGCTCGAGCCCATATCGGTGCGGGCGATGAAGCCCTTGGGTGCAAGCTTGTCGCGCAGAGATTTTTGCCCCGCTGAGGCAGTCGAGGACCACAGCTTCGGGTTGGCATAGAGCTGACCCTCGCGATGGCCGGCCTCTTTGGCCTGCGCCATCGCACCCTTGGTGTTGAGCTCGAGCTCTTCGAGTTTTCGTGCTCGGGCGGCGGGATCTTTTTTGGTCATGTCTTCGATGCTCTGCCGCTTCTGCTGCGCCTCCTGCTCGAGGATCTGGAGGGCCGTTTGGGTGCGGTCGGCGGCGTGGCGCTGCATCATCGCCGAGGAAATCGAAGGCGACGCGCTGATCTTTTTGGCCGCCCGCTTGAGCAGCTCGGGATCCGTGGCGGCAAAGTTGTCGTGGACGAAGCGCGACAGCTCGCAGGCCTCGTATTGCGGCTGGGAGACGCCCTTGAAGGCCAGGATTCTGCGCACCGCATTGGTTTGGCCGGCGTGGTCGCCTGTTTGCTCGGCGAGCCGCAGCTCGCCGATGAATTTGTCGTAGGACTCCTGTGCCAGGCCCGTGCGGTAGTGTTTGGTGCGTGGGCCGTTGGGGCGCTGGCGGTCGGCCTCGCTTCGCGCGAGGATCTTCTTTTCGATTTCTGCGACCGCCGCCTCCCTCTGCGCCGGCGCGAGCGTCCTGTCGTCCCTGACAGCCTGGCGTTGATCGATGAGGGCCTGCTTTTTCCCGCCCTCGTAGGCCGAGCCACCTTTTTGGATGCAGGTGGCGATGGCCCGCTGCAAAATGAAGGACTCGCCCTGCATGCTCTCGGTCATTTCGCTGAGGACCTGTTCTTTCAGTATATCCTCGCGTTTGCGCTCTGCGCCTGGGGTGCGCACCGAGACGCTCAGCTGCTCTTTTTCCAGGTGCGCCAGGCCGTTTTTGGTCTGCGAGACGTTGAGGTAGGCGTGCGCCAGGCCATCGTCGGTGCTGACCTGGTGGGCAACCGCCGTCATCAGCGCCGCCTCTGCCACGTCTTTGAGGTGGGCCATTTCATTGGCGCGTGAGGTGGCAGCCTGCGCCCCGGACGGGTTGCCGGCGGCGAGCATGTGCTCGGCGGCGCCGCGCAGGGTGGCCTCCTCGCAGCTGTACAGCCAGACTTTGCCGTGGGCGTTGTTGCTGCGCGTGGCGATCATCGAGTTCTGCATCTTGTTGTACTGCGCAAAGCTGCTGCCACCGTCATTGGCATCCTGCGCCTTGAGATAGGCGACTTCCTTGGGGGTCAGGACGCTGCGCTGCAGGTTGACCGTCTTACCTTCGGCATCCTTAAACTCGGTGAGCAGGCCCGAGCTTTCGCTCAGCGGCGCAGCGTCGGCGCCGCTGCGGCGTTCTTTATAGCGCGCTCTGTCGGCATCGGTGGCGGCGTACAGCTTGCTGCCCGGCCTTATCCACTTGTCCTCAGGCAGGCCTCGCTCCTTGAGCACGTGGGTGAGGTTGAGCTCCTGAACGTCGTGGCCGGCAAGCACCTGGATGGCGTTTTTGCGCTGTGCGTCGTTGATGGGCGTGAGCAGCGGGGTCGAGGGTTTGATGAGGTCGATGTTGTCGTAGGCGAAGGCGGGCAGCGAGCTGTTGGTCTTCTGTCCCATGCCCTGAGAGAAAGAGGACTGCCCTTGGACGAGGCTGGTGGTCATGTCGATGCAGGCCATGATGGCACGGTTTTCGACGTCGCCTCGCGTCATCTCGATGTTGACCGCCTGCGACTCTTTGGCTGCCTTGGCCGCCATCAGCTGAATGAGGCCCTGGACGCGCATGTTGTCGGCAGCGTGCTCGAAGCGCTGACGGGTCAAAACGCGCATCAGCGCCGTCCAGTTGATCTGGCCGTTGGCGACGATGCTGCC
>JBBSTS010000024.1:0-9726 GCA_038235675.1 Myxococcota bacterium
AGGAGGCTAAGCGATGCGGCGACAAAGCCGGGTCTGCGCCCTGCAGATCCTCTATCAACTGGACCTCAAACGGGTGCTGCCGGTGCCGCCGGCGCAGGCCGACGATGCCGCCGAGCAGCCGCCACCGGCGCCGGTTGACATGGCCGCGGTTCAGAGTGCCCTGCAGCTGTATTGGACCCATTTCGACCCGGTCGAGCCAGCGGACCAGGCCTTCACCCAGCGCCTGGTGGAGGGCGTGGCACGCTCGCTGACCCACATCGACGGTGCCTTGGCCGCGGCCGCCCACCACTGGCGCCTGGGGCGCATGGATCGGGTGGACCGCAGCCTCTTGCGCTTGGCCACCTTCGAAATGCTTTGTTGCCCAGACATCCCGCGCGCCGCCAGCCTCAACGAGGCGGTCGAGCTGGCCAAGAGCTTTAGCGGCCAGCAGTCCGCCTCCTTCATCAACGGCGTCCTCGACGCCCTGGGGCGCGTCGACCCATTGCCGGTTCCGGCTCCGACCGGGGCCCCGGCGGCGGTCGTGCCGGACGCCGAGTCGTCCGAACGGGACCAGGGCTAGGCCCGTGCAACAGCCCGTCGAGTCGTCCCCGGCGCCTCCCTGCGCCGTGGCCGCCGGCGGCAGGCTCACCCACCTGGCCGACCTCGACGCGCTGGCGGCCGGCGATCTCGGCGTTTTCTTTTTTGCCGACGTGCGGCCGCTGATGGGGGTCGCAGGGCTGCTGGACTGGCACCTGGGCGGCCAGCTGTCGCGGGCGCTCAGCAGCGGTGCCCTCAGCGGCATGGCCCAGGAGCAGACCCTCATGGCCACAGATGGGCGCCTGGGGCGCCGCCGCCTCTTTTGCTTCGGCCTCGGCATCGCGACGGCCTGGCAGCCAGGATTGGGTGCCGCCGCCGCCGCCGCCGCGGCGCAGGCAATAGAGCGCGCCGGCGGCAAGCACTGGGCGGCGCTGGCGCCGGTGGTGCCGCACCGGGCCCAGGTGGAGGCCGAGTTTGTCGCGGCGGCGCGCCGTTGCCTGGCCGCCACGGTGCCCATCCTCTGTTGTTAACGTGAGCTTGGTTTTGCTGCACGGCTTTTGGGGCGACCCGCAGGATTGGCAGGCGACCCTCGCGACGCTGCCGCCGGCCCAGGCGGCGACGGCCTGCTGCCTGCGCCTGCCCGGCCACGGCCCCAAGCCGCCGCCGGTGCCGGCAGATTTCGCCGCCTGCGTCGCCGCGATGGCGGCGCAGATCGAATTCGTCGCTGGCGCCGCCACCACCCTGGTGGGCTACAGTCTCGGCGCCCGCCTGGCGCTGGGGCTGGCGGCGGCGCAGCCGCGGCGCTGGCGGCGGGTGGTGCTCAGTGGCGCCCATCTGGGGCTGACCGAGGCGGCGGCGCGGCGGGCGCGGCAAGAGGCCGACGGTCGCTGGGCCGCTGCTCTGCGCACCCAGCCGCTCGAAGAGGTGCTGCAGGCCTGGCGACGGCAGCCGGTGTTGGCCTCACAGCTGCGGGTCGGACAGGTGCCACCGGCGCGCTTGGCCGCCGACGCGCGTCGGCGGCGGGCCCAGCAGGGGCCGGCCCTGGCGGCGGCGCTGCAGGCGATGTCGCTGGCCACCATGCCCGCCTACGCCGCCGTCGCCGCCACGCTGCCGGTGGAGCTGGTGGTGGGGGAGCAGGACGTCGCTTTCGTCGCCCAGGCGGCACGCCTGCCACAGGCGCCCCTGCTGCGGGTGCCGAACTGCGGCCATAACCTGCCGCTGGAGGCACCGCGGGCGTTGGCGCGCGCGATCGGCGGCCAAAACGTTGAAGGTCGACCGCCGCCGCCGTAGTTTAAAATCAGAGTTGAGCAGTGGCCGAGGGTGCCGCAAAGAAGTCGGTCGTGGCACAGCAATTTGATCTGATCACCTACAACATCCGCAAGGGCAAAGGCGCCTCGGGGCGCCTCGATGGCCACATCGATGGGGTGGGGCGCGCGCTGCAGGCCCAGAAGCCGGACCTGGTGCTCTGCCAGGAGGTTTTCCACGGTGGCCCGCGCGAAATCTATCAGAGCAGCGCCCTGTCTAAAGAGCTAGGCCTGCAGCCCTGTTATGCGCCCAATCGTACCCGGCGGCGCTCGCACATCGGCAACGCTACCTTCTCACGCTTCGACGTCACCGCTTGGAGCAACCACAACGTCTCCACCAATCTGCTCGAGCGCCGTGGCGTGCTGTACACCAAGCTCAACGTGGGCGGCACCACGGTAAACGTCTTCAACGTCCACCTCGGCCTCAACCAACATCAGCGCAGCCTGCAGATCCGCCACATCGGCGAGCTCATTGCCAACCTTTGCGCCCCGCAAGAGGCGCTGGTTTTGGCCGGCGACTTCAACGACTGGAACCGCCGCCTGGACCGTTATGCCACCGAAACGCTGGGGCTGACCAACGCCTTCGCCGACGTCAAAGGCAGCGCCAGCCTCACTTGGCATGTTCGGCGCCCAGTCTTCTGCCTCGACCGCATCTACCTGCGCCACCTGCGGCGGCTGGAGGGAGGACGCCTAAGCGGTCCCCCGTGGACCGAGCTCAGCGACCATTTTCCCTTGAGGGCACGCCTCGAGATCCCCTAAAAATTAAGGCCGAGCGAGGGCCGCCGCGGCTGGGTGGGGCTGGCCATCGGCGAAGTTTGCAGTATGGTGTACCCTGTCGCCCAATGCCGGCCCACCAAGGAGAACCATGGCGCGCGCGTTATCCCCGCAGACCCTTGCAGCCATCGAGAAGCTCTGCGAGCACTACCCCTCACGCATGGCCGCCCTATTGCCGGCCCTGCACCTCGTTCAAGAGGCCCACAGCTACATCAGCGGCGATGCCGAGCTCGACCTCGCCGACCTTCTGCAGGTGCCGCCGACCCGCGTCCACGAGGTGGTGACCTTCTACACCATGTTTCACGCCTCGCCGCCGGGCCGCCACGTCTTCAAAATTTGCCGCAACCTCCCCTGCCAGATGCGCGGCGCCGACAAAGTGATCGCGCGGGCCGAGGCGATTTTGGGTGTCAAAGTCGGGGAGACCACCGCCGACGGCCGCGTCACCTTGGCGCACGAGGAGTGCCTCGCCTCCTGCGGCACGGCGCCGATGGCCTGGTGCGACGGCCAGTTCGTCGAAAACCTCGACGAGCAGAAGCTCGAAACCTTCTTGGCGGCGCTGCCATGAGCGCGGCACAGAAGTGGGCGCCGCCGGGTTTCGAGATGACCCTGTCGAAGCGTTGGCATCAAAAAGACGGCCACACTTACGCCACCTACGCCCGCGACGGCGGCTACGAGGGCCTGCGCAAGGCATTGAAGATGACCCCCGACGAGGTCATCGAGACGCTCAAAAAAAGCGACCTGCGCGGCCGCGGCGGCGCTGGCTTTCCCACCGGCATGAAGTGGAGCTTCGTGCCGAAAAAGGCCGAAAAGCCCAAGTACATGGTGGTCAACGCCGACGAGTCGGAGCCGGGGACCTTCAAAGACCGCTACATGCTGGCGCGCGACCCGCACAGCATGCTCGAAGGGGCGGCGATCGGCGCCTACGCCATCGGTGCGCATCACATCTACATCTACATTCGCGGCGAATTTGGCGTTTCGCACGCGCGTTTGGTGGCGGCGGTCGAGGAGGCCTACGCCAAGGGGATCTTCGGCGATTCGACCTGCGGCTCCGGCTAACCGCTGGCCTGCGTCGTCCACCGCGGCGCCGGGGCCTACATCTGCGGCGAAGAGACGGCGCTGCTCGAGAGCCTCGAAGGAAAAGTTGGGCGGCCGCGCCTCAAGCCGCCCTTCCCCGCGGTCGTCGGTGCCTTCGGCGGTCCCACCATCGTCAACAACGTCGAGACCCTCTCCTGCGTGGCGCTGGTCTTTTGCCGCGGCGTCGAGTGGTTCAAGGCACAGGGGTCGCTCAAAAATGGCGGCCCCAAGCTCGTCTGCGTCAGCGGTCACATCGAGCAACCCGGCGTCTACGAGATCCCCAACGGCTACCGCTGCGACAAGCTTTTAGAGCTGTGTGGCGGCGTCTGGAAGGGACGCGCCCTCAAGGCCATCGTCCCCGGCGGCAGCTCGACCCCGGTGCTCGTGCCGCGGCCCTGCAAGGCTCTGGCGCCCGCCGGCGCCGACGGATCCACCTGGCCGTTGGAGACCGAGGTGGGCCTCGACCTCGACGAGCTGCGCAAGGCCGGCTCGATGCTCGGCAGCGCCGGGATGATCGTCATGGACGACCAGACCTGCATGGTGCGCTCCTTGAGCACCCTCGCCGATTTCTACGCCCACGAGTCCTGCGGCCAGTGCAGCCCCTGCCGCGAAGGCACCGGCTGGAGCGCCAAAATGCTGCGGCGGCTCGAGCATGGCGACGCGCAAGAGCGTGATTTTGCCACCCTCAACTCGGCGGTCGAATTTATGATGGGGATGACCATCTGCCCCCTCTCCGACGCGCTGGCAATGCCGGTTCAGTCTTACGTTCTGAAATTTAGGGATGAATTCATGGAGCACGTGCGCCGCGGCCAGTGCTGGTTTCCAGGCGCAGAGGTGGCCCCCACCCACCGCGACCTCTGGGAGGACCGTCCGTCATGGAAAGCCTGATGTTTGCGCTCTGCGCCGCCTCGCTGCTGGTGATGGCGGTAAGCGTCGTCGTCGCCAAAAGCCCGCTGCGCAGCGCCCTGGCGCTCATCGTCGCATTGGTCAACCTCGCGGTCCTGTTCGTGCTGTTGCAGGCCCCCTTCGTCGCCAGCATGCAGGTGCTGGTCTACGCTGGCGCCATCATGGTGCTGTTTTTGTTCGTCATCATGCTGTTGAACCTGCGCCCCGACGCGCAGGCGCGCCCCACCCTGGCGACGCTGGCGCAGGCCTGCGGCTGCGCCGCTGGCCTCTACCTCACCGGCCGGCTGCTCTTGGGCTGCCTGCCCGCGGCACCGCCGGGCCACCTGCCGCTTATCGACGGCACGGTACGCCACATCGGCCAGCTGCTGCTGCACGACTTCCTCTTTCACTTCGAGGCAATCTCCATGCTGTTGCTCACCGCCGTCGTCGGCGCCGTCACCCTCGGCCTCAAGAGGTCGGCATGACCGTCGGCACCGACCACTACGTTGCCCTCTCCGCCCTGCTCTTCGGCATCGGCTTGTGCGGCACCCTGCTGCGGCGCAATGCCTTGGTGATGCTGATGTGCATCGAGTTGATGCTCAACGCCGCCAATCTGCTGTTTTTGGCCTACGCGCGGGCCTACGGCGACGCCGGCGGCCACGCCGTGGCCTTCTTCGTGATGGCCATCGCGGCAGCGGAGGCCGCCGTCGGCCTCACCCTCATCCTCGGCGTTTTTCGCACCCGTCAGACGATCGACGTCGACGACCTCGATGGGCTGCGCGAAAGTGTCTGAGCCACATACCATGGGCGACGACGCTCAAAGCCTCCGCCTGCCGGCAACGCCGCCGCGCGGCCACCGCGTCCTGGTGGTCGGCGACCTGATTTTGGACGAGTATTGGCGCGGCGGCGTCAGCCGCCTGTCGCCCGAGGCGCCCGTGCCCATCCTCGACGGCGTCGAGGTCAACATGGCCCTGGGCGGTGCCGCCAACGTCGCCGCCAACCTGGTGCAGCTGGGCTGCCAGGTGTCGCTCGGCGGCCTGGTGGGCGACGATTTGGCCGGCGAAACCATGCGCCGGCTGCTCGATGCCCACGAGCTGGATCTGGCCGGGGTCATCACCCACCTGCGCTGGACCACCACCCACAAATTGCGGGTGATCGCCCAGACTCAGCACCTGGTACGGGTCGACCGCGAGGCGCGTCGCGGCGCCGACGCCGGGCCGGCCGAGCAGCTGCGCCGCTGGGTCCTCGCCGAGATCGAGCGGGTCGACGCGGTGATCTGCGCCGATTACAACAAAGGCGTGCTGTGCGACGAGGTCCTGCAGCCGCTGCTGGGCGCCGCCTCCCGCCGCCGGCTGCCGGTGTTCGTCGACCCCAAGGGCCGCGACTTTCGCCGCTACCAGGGGGCCACCGTGCTGACCCCCAACCTGCAGGAGCTGCAGCAGGCCACCGACCGGCAGGTCGAGCAGGCCCAGGAGTGCGCCGCCGCTTCCAGCGAGGTGCTCGAGCAGACCGGCGCCAAGGCCGTGTTGGTCACCTGCGGCCCGCAGGGGATGCGCCTGTTCGAGGCACGCCATGCAGCGGCCGCCGAAAACGACGCCGGCGACCAGATCCACACCCAGGCGCGCGAGGTGTTCGACGTCACCGGTGCCGGCGACACCGTCATCGCGACGCTGTGCATGGGGGTGCTGCAGGGCCTGTCGATGGGCCGCGCGGCA
Organism: Myxococcota bacterium; assembly: GCA_038235675.1. GTDB lineage: Bacteria > Myxococcota > XYA12-FULL-58-9 > XYA12-FULL-58-9 > JBBSTS01 > JBBSTS01. The sequence continues at coordinate 6,269 of JBBSTS010000024.1, forward strand.
CGCCTGGCCAACCTCGCCGCCGGCGTCGTGGTCGGCAAATTAGGCACCGCCAGCGTCTCCTACGACGAGCTGACTGCCGCCGTTGCCGCAGCGGAGGCTGAGGCGCAGGCAGAGTCGCCCCGGCCGTCGGCGCCGATGGCGCTGACCAACAAGCTGCTCGCTGCGCAGGCCGCCAGCAGCTGGGCCCAGCAGGTGCGCTGCAGCGGCCGCCGCCTGGTGTTCACCAACGGTTGCTTCGACCTTTTGCACGCCGGCCACGTCGAGCTGCTGCAGCAGGCACGTGCCCAGGGCGACGTCCTGTTGGTCGCCGTCAACAGCGACACCAGCGTCCGCGCCCTCAAGGGTGCGTCGCGGCCGGTGATGGGCGAGGCTCAGCGCGCGACCCTGCTCGCGGCGCTCGCCTGTGTCGACGCCCTGGTGTTCTTCTCCACCCCGACGCCGCAGGCCCTGATCGAAGCGGTACAGCCCGACGTCCTGGTCAAAGGCAGCGACTACGCCGAGCGCGAAGTGGTTGGCCGGCACAGCGTCGAGGCGCGCGGCGGTCGCGTCCACCTCGTGCAGCTGTGCACTGCCGCCTCGACCAGCGGCCTGATCGACCAAATTACCCAGGGGAGCGCATGCAACGCCACCTCGTCATTGAAGCCGTAGCACCCTGCGTCGACGACGGCGCCTACGCAGTGAAACGCGTCGTCGGCGACAGCCTCGAGGTAAGCGCCGACATCTTTCGCGACGGCCACGAGCAGATCGCAGCTCAGCTGCGCCTCGCCGACATGCGCCAGACGCCGCTGCAGTGGCAGGTCCAGCCGTTGCAGGCGCGCGGCAACGACGTCTACACGGCAAGCACGACGCTGACCCACAACACCACCGTGGCCTTCGTCATCGACGCCTGGACCGATCACTTTCGCACCTACCTGCACGAATTGGAAAAAAAGGTGGAGGCGCTGCTGCAGGTAGCGGTCGAGCTGCAGGAAGGGGCCATTTTGCTGCAGCGCGCGCGCGACGCCGCGGTGGCCGCGGGCGCGCCGGCGGCGGCCACCCTGAGCCAGGCGTTGGACAGCCTGCAGAGCCTCGGCGGCGACCCAGTGCAGAGTTTGGCGCTGTTGCGACGCGCCGACGTCGTCGACGCCGTTCACGTGCACTTGCCCCGCCTGGACCTGCTCAGCAGCCGTACCTATCGCGTCGACGTCGATCGGCCCAAGGCGGTCTATAGCACTTGGTACGAAATGTTCGTCCGCAGCGCCGGCAAGCAGGTGGGGCAGGCCGCCACCCTGCAGCAGGCGCGCGCGCGGCTGCCTGAGATCGCGGCGATGGGCTTCGACGTCCTCTACTTGCCGCCCATTCATCCCATCGGCCAAAGCTTTCGCAAGGGCCCCAACAACGCCCTGCAGGCGGGCCCCGACGATCCGGGCTGCCCCTGGGCCATCGGCGGTGCCGCCGGCGGCCACGACGCCATCGAGCCTGCCTTGGGGACGCTCGATGACTTCGGCGACTTCGTCGAAGAGGCGCAAAAAAATGGCCTCGAAGTGGCGCTGGATTTTGCGGTGCAGTGCTCGCCGGACCACCCCTGGGTCAAGCAGAAGCCCGAGTGGTTTTTTCAGCGCCCCGACAAAACGATCAAGTCGGCCGAGAACCCACCGAAAAAATACGAAGACGTCTACCCGCTCAATTTCGACTGTGCCGATGTTGAAGGGCTACAGTCGGCGCTGCTCGACATCCTTTTCTTTTGGATCGCGCGCGGCGTGCACATCTTTCGCGTCGACAATCCGCACACCAAGCCCTTCGCCTTTTGGGACTGGGCCATCGAGCAGGTGCATCGGCGCCACCCCGACGTGCTGTTTTTGGCCGAGGCCTTTACCCGCCCCAAGGTGATGGGGCGCCTGGCAAAGGGCGGCTTCTCGCAGTCCTACACCTACTTCACCTGGCGCAACACCGCCGAGGAGCTGCGTACCTATCTCGAAGAGCTTACCCACGGGCCAATGCGCGATTACTTCCGCCCGAATTTTTTCGTCAACACCCCGGACATCCTCCCCAAGATCTTGCAGGAGGGAGGGCGCGCGGCCTTCAAGATGCGCCTGCTCCTCGCCGCCACGCTGAGCCCCACCTACGGGATCTACAGTGGCTACGAGCTGTGCGAAAATGCCGCCCTGCCTAACGGCGAGGAATACGTGGACAGCGAGAAATACCAGGTGCGGGTGCGCGACTGGGCGGCGCCAGCAAACCTCAGCGGCCTCATCACCCAGCTCAACGGCATACGCCGCGACAACGTCGCTTTGCAGCGCAACGACCCAGTGACCTTTTTTCCGGTCGACAACCCCAACCTGTTGGCCTATGGCCGCCGCAGCGGCGACAACCGCATCCTCTGCGTCGTCAACCTCGATCCACACGCCGCCCACCACGGCACCGTGTCGATCTCCGACGCCTTTTGGGGCGAGCACGTTCCGGAGCGCTACGCCGCCTACGATCTACTCGACGGCGCCACCTACCACTGGGGTGCCAGCAACTACGTCCGCTTGCTGCCCGATCGCCAGCCGGCACACGTCCTCAGCTTGGCGCCCATTTAAAGAGAAGAAATCGACCGAAGGCTCTGGAACGGCCCGCACGGCTGTGCATAGAGTCCTTTTCACTATGGCACCTGTCGACGACCCAAGCCGCCTTTGTGATCCTGCTTCTTCGCCGCTTATCGAGGCCTGTGGACTAAGTAAGGTCTACGGCGACGTCAAAGCTGTGAATGCGCTCTCCTTCTCCATCCGCCGCGGCGAGGTGGTGGGGTTTTTGGGGCCCAACGGCGCCGGCAAAAGCACGACGATGAAGATGCTCACCGGCTTCATCAAGCCCACCGCCGGCATCGCCAAGGTAGGGGGCCTCGAGGTGGCTGAGCAGCCGCTGGCGGTGCGCCGCTTGCTGGGCTACCTGCCGGAAAACGCGCCGCTGTACGACGACATGATGGTGGCCGACTTTCTCACCTTCATCGCCGATTTGCGCGGCGTACCGGCGCGCATCCAGGCCGACCGCCTGCGCCAGACCTGTGAGCGCTGTGGCCTGCTCAACGTTTTAGGCAAGGACATCGGCCAGCTTTCCAAGGGTTACCGCCAGCGCGTCGGCCTCGCCCAGGCCCTGGTGCACGACCCCGATCTGCTTATATTGGACGAGCCCACCTCCGGCCTCGATCCCAACCAAATCATCGAGATCCGCGAGCTCATCCGCGATTTGGGCCGCGACAAAACGGTGATGCTCTCCACCCACATCCTCTCCGAGGTCCACGCCACCTGCGACCGCGTGCTGATCATCAACGAGGGCCAGCTGGTGGCCGACGGCCGCCCCGAGTCGCTGGCCAACGAGGCGACACAGCAGGCGGCAGGCCGCACGTTGCAGCTCAGCTTTCGGCCGGCAGCGGGCGACACCCGTGCCGCAGAAACTTGGGGCGCGCAGCTGGCGGCGGTCGAGGGTGTTTTGCAGGC